>JAYVQJ010000384.1:0-8571 GCA_043777235.1 Planctomycetia bacterium | reverse complement strand
TGGCCGAGCCGAAAGCGCTCGTCGGTTTCGCCGGTCCGCGCGTCGTTGCGGCGACCGTGAAGCAAAAACTCCCGGACGATTTTCAGACGAGCGAGTTCCTCTTGAAGATGGGCTTCGTGGACCGCATCGTCGATCGCCAACACCTCCGCACCGAGATCGCCCGCATCATCGACTACTGCGGAGCATGAATGAGGGGCGAGGAATCAGGGGTGAGGGGCGAGTGAAATCGTCTCTCGCCCCTCACCTCTCGTCCCTCGCCCCTTCTTCCTCATGGCCAACTTCCTCAAGAACCTGTTCGATAAAAAGGGGCGAGTCGAGAAAGTCGACGTCGCTCGGCGGTTCGAGTTGTTGGCTCGTGTCGGGCAAGGGAGCATGTCGAAAGTTTGGCGTGCTCGCGACAACATGACCGGGCGGATGCTGGCGGTCAAAGTGCTCGACAAGATGAAGACCGAACGCTTCGAGTCACGTTTCGTCGGTCTCAAGAAACCGACCGAAGGGGACATCGCGGCCAGCTTGCAGCATCCCAACATCGTTCACACGATCGAGCACGGCATCACGAATAACGACGAGCAGTATCTCGTCATGGACTTCGTCGAAGGAATGAGCCTGAGCTATCTCGTCGATACCCAGAACGAGCAGATGCGGGACAACTGCCTCAACTATGTGATTCAGTTGGGCGAGTCGATCGACTATCTGCATCGGCAGAATTGGATTCATCGCGACATTTGTCCGCGCAACGTGATGGTCGATTCAGACAACACGGTCAAGCTGATCGACTTTGGTTTGGTTGTCCCGAACACGCCCGACTTTCAAAAGCCGGGCAACCGCACCGGCACCGCGAACTATATGGCTCCGGAATTGATCAAGCGGCAGCGGACCGATCAGCGCATCGACATCTTCTCGTTCGCGGTCACGGCTTACGAAATGTTCGCCAAGCGTCTGCCGTGGGACGTGCTCGAGCAAGAGACTTTGGAAACCGTCTTGCAGCACATCAACAAGCCTCCCAAGCCGATCACCAATTTCGTGCCGCAGATCGACTCGCGCGTTGCCGAAGTCATCATGAAAGGCTTGGAGACCAACCCGGATCATCGCTGGCAGACTGTCTCGGAGATGCTCATTCCACTGCGAAAAGCTCACGAGGAACTCGAAGCCACGAATGCGCTTCAACGGAAACTCAAAGCCGCGTCTGCAAAAGCCAAAGCCGCCAAATCCGGTGAAGGTGCTGCTGCCGTCGCTGCCAAAAAACAGAAAGCCAAAGAGGACGACGACTTCTTCGAGCAAGTGCTGTTCGGCGAAGCTCCGACGAAGAAGGACAACCCTGCCAAATCCAAGCCCACCGCGCCTCCGATCGAAAGTCGCGACAAGCCCGCGCCGGAAAAACAGAACCCCGCATCGACCAAGCCGGCGGCTCCGAAATCGAAGTTGCCGACGTCACCGTTGCCCAAGCCGCCGACTTCTAAGCCTCAGGCGGCCTCTTCGAATCCGGCCAAGACCGCGAAGCCGAATCCGCCCGTTGCCAAGCCCGCACCGAAACCGCCCAAACCGGACATCGTTGTCGAAGACGAGTTCGACGGTATCGAGATTGAAGAGGAAGGCCACAAGCTCGACGACATCAAAGTCGAAAGCGATTCCTCGGACGAGTTCGACGGTATTGAAATCGAAATCGACGGTGAGCTGCCGGTCGAAGCCAGCGCATCGCAAAAGCCGCCCCCCTCCGAACGCAAAAGAACGTCAATGCATTTTGAGGAGCCTTCCCCATCGGCAAGCACCTCGACCGCAGCGACAACCACCGACGATGACGACGACGAACCGGTGCTTCGCTTGCCGGACGACGATTGACGAGAATGCGTGTGTGCCTCGATCCGCCTTCCGAACCCCGCATTCCGCATTCGCTCCATGGACGAACTCTCGAAACTCAACGCCGCGCAGCGCGATGCGGTCACGACGCTGTCCGGCCCGTTGCTCGTCCTGGCGGGAGCCGGCACCGGCAAGACGCGCGTCATCACGTTTCGCATTGCCAATCTGATTCGCAACGGCATCGACCCCGAACGGATTCTGTCGGTCACGTTCACGAACAAAGCCGCTCGCGAAATGCAGGAACGAGCGCTCGCTCTCCTCGCCGGGCCGGGCGGTCGCAAGCCAAAACGCAAACCGTGGATCTCGACCTTTCACAGCTTCTGCGTGCGCGTCCTGCGGCAAGACATCGAAGCGCTCGGCTATCCGAAGAACTTCACGATCTATGACCGAGGCGATCAGGAATCCGCCGCTCGTCGAGCCTTGCGCGATCTGCGCGTCGGCGAAAAACAGATGCGGCCGGGCGTTCTCGTCAATCGCATCAGCCAGTGGAAGTCGCAAGGCGTGTTGTCCACCGACGCCAGCGAGTTCGTCGAACATGACGGCGATGTCGTCGCGGCGATGGGCTACAAGAAGTATCAGTCGATCCTGAAGTCCTCCGGCTCGGTCGATTTCGACGACCTCTTGCTGCTGACGAATCGGCTGTTCGAGGAACATCCTGAGATTCTCGAAAAGCATCAGCGGCGTTTCGATCACATCCAGATCGACGAGTACCAAGACACAAACGGTTCGCAGTTCGACTTGATCGAAGCTCTCGTTCGCCCGCATCGGAATTTGTGCGTCGTCGGTGACGACGATCAGTCGATCTACGGCTGGCGCGGTGCGGACATCGCCCACATTCTCGGCTTCCCGACGGTCTTTCCTGGCACGAAGGTCGTCCGCCTGCAAGAGAATTATCGTTGCACCGAGCAGATCATCGACCTCGCCAACAGCCTCGTGAAACACAACCGCAACCGACACGACAAACAGCTTATCGCATCGCGCACATCGCCCGGCTCGGTGCGGTATCGCGAGTACGAAACCGAAGAGCTCGAAGCCGAAACTGTCGTCCGCGAGATCGAATTCAATGTCCGCCACGAACGGGCGAAGCCGGATGACTTTGCGATCCTGTTCCGCACCAACGAGCAACCGCGGGCCTTCGAGGTGCAACTCCGCGCGTTCAAAGTTCCGTATGTGCTGCTCGGCGAGCGATCGTTCTTCGACAACAAAGAAGTCCGCGATCTGCTGGCGTATCTGCGAGTCATTTCGCAACCGCTCGACGAGCAATCGCTGCTGCGGATCATCAACACGCCCGCTCGCAGCATCGGCGACACGGCCGTCGAAAAAATTCTCGCGCGAGCCGTCAGCCGCAAAGTCCGCTTCTTCGAGGCGGTCCCCGAACTGCGCGACGAAAAGGAACTCACCGCGAAGAGCGCCGCGTCCGTCGAAGCGTTCGCGACGCTGCTGACCGACTTCCGCCGCCGTTTTGACGAAGCTCCGAAACAGATGACTGAGACGTTTCACACGTTGCTGGAAACGATCGACTACGACCTCGAAATCCAGCGGCAATACAAAGAGCCGGACCAGCAACTCGCTCGGCAAGGGACCGTCGAGCAATTGATCGACACGATCAAGCAGTACGTCGCGAACGCCGACGAGCCGTCGCTCAGCGACTTCCTCGACACCATCACGCTCGCCGATCGCGACACCGAATCGGACAAAGACGAGCAGCTCAAGCAACGCGGCGTCCGGCTGATGACCATTCACGCGGCGAAGGGGCTTGAGTTTAACCGCGTCTATCTCGTCGGCCTCGAAGAAGGCTTGCTACCGCATCGCCGTTCGGTCGATGCCGAACTGGAATCTCCGCAGTCGATCGACGAAGAACGCCGCCTCTGCTACGTCGGAGTCACACGCGCGAAAGACTCGCTGACACTGACCCGTGCCCAGTTCCGCAAGAAGTGGGGCAAGCTCCGCGAAGCAACCCCGTCACGTTTTCTGCACGAGATGTTCGACGAACCGCCGATGTCTGAGGCGGATGAGAACGCAGGGGATGAGCCGCTCGGAGACGATGAGGAAAACGATCCGATCTGAAACTTCAAACGGTGTGAGAGTCGTTTGAATGTTGGTTGAGTGTGCGTGTGCCTTTATCCCGAAGGGATTACGTCACATAGCCCAGGGTTGCCCGCGAATGCGGGCTACCCTGGGTTCAAGAGAAGATGCACGACCTACCCTGAAAGGGTTGCGTCATTTGAGAAATCTCGATGACGGAACCCCTTCGGGGTACATCAAACATTTGGATTCCAAACCCAGGGTAGCTCGCTGCGCGAGCAACCCTGGGCTATGTGACACAACTCCTTCGGAGTAGGGATTCTCACCCCGCGCGTTGTTTCATTTCTGACCGTTCCGGATTACGTGGCATTGAGTGCCGAGAGCAGAGCCGCAGACAGCACGTAACTCTCATTGATATCGCTGATCGCTCCGAGCAGCGTGTCGTCTCCCTGTCCGCCGGAGATCGTGTTCGACCCACCTTGGCCGTTGACCAAGTCGTCTCCCTGATCGCCGAGTACGACATCGGCACCACCGCCGCCATTCAGCGTGTCGTCACCGTCGCCGCCGCTGATGGTGTCGTTGCCGGCACCGCCACTGATGACGTCGTTGCCGTCGAAGCCGCCGAGGAGATCGTTGCCATCTCCGCCGTTGATGACATCGTCACCATCTCCGCCGTTGACCGTGTCGTTGCCGGCTCCGCCATTGATGGTGTCATCGCCGTGATCGCCACGCAATTTGTCGTTGCCGTCGCCACCATTGAGGCTGTCGTTGTTCACGCCACCATCGAGGGTGTCGTCACCCGCGTCGCCAGTGAGCGTGTCTTGACCGGAGCTTCCCAACAATGAGTCGTTGCCGTCTCCGCCGTCAACTTGGTCGTCGCCATCTCCACCATTGGCCGTGTCGTTTCCGACACCGCCAAGCAGGCTGTCGTTTCCGATCCCACCATTGAGACTATCGTTTCCAGCATCGCCGCTGAGCGTATCGCTGCCATCGCCGGTGAGTGAATCGGTGGCATCACCACCCAGCAAGGTGTCGTTGCCGTTCTCGCCGTTGATCGAGTCGGCACCGGCACCACCTTCGAGTTGATCGTTGCCGTCGCCGCCCTTGATACGGTCAGTTCCCGCATCGCCGACGAGCGTGTCATTGCCCTGCCCGCCGAGAAGAGTGTCGTTGCCGTCGCCACCTTCCATCCGCAGACGGATCGCTCCGGTCTTGGCATTCGTCGCGTTGAGCAAGTCGTTACCGGCGTCTCCTTGAATGACCAAAGAGGCCCGGCAAACCGTGTCGAGATCGCCGACCGTCACTGTGTCGTCACCGGCTCCAGAGTTGACCGTCACTTGGCTGATCGACGAATCGACCGTCAATGTCGCGGACCCTTCGGTGACTTGGAGCAACCCAAATGTTCCGTTGACCGGAATCGCCGATTGCTTCACGGTGACATTGTTGTTCGCTCCATTGAGCGTGACTTGCACGCCATCGGCACCGGACGCATTCGTGAGCGTGTCGTTGCCCGACGACGAGCCTTGCCAGACGAAGATGTCATCGCCGTTGCCGCTCTCGATGACGTCGGCTCCACCTTGACCGTCGAGCGAGTCGTTGCCGTCGCCACCATTGAGCGTATCGGTCCCGCTTCCACCCAGCAGCGTGTCGTTGCCTCCGTTACCCAACAACAAGTCATTACCGCCGTCCGAATTGAGCAAGTCGTCGGCCGGTCCACCGATCAGCGTGTCGTTGCCGGTGTTCCCCAGCAGCGTGTCGCCAAGCGGCGCGGTGTCGTTGTTTAAGATCGTCCCGATTCCGGAACCGTTCGCAATGACCGCTCCGGTGACGCTGGTCAACTGCAGGAAGAAGGTTTCATCCGACTCGAATTGGAAGTCGCCGTTGACGGTGACACTGACTGTTTGCGACAAAGGATTGGCACCTCCGAGAGTCAGCGCTCCCGAAGTGGCCACGTAGTCCGACCCAGCCGTCGCGGTACCGTCCGCCGTCGCATAATTGACCGTGACCGCACCGCCGCCGCCCCCGGCCGTCACCGTAAACGTGACGACCTGCGTCCCAACATCCCCTTCTGTCACGGAGACGTTGCTCACGGAAACGCTGCGTGGTGCCACAGCCGCAACCGGCGCGAACGTCAGACCTGTGATGGCATCTCCGCCGTTAAAAACGATCCCCGTATTTCCCACCAGAGTCGCCGCGCCAGTTGCGGGGTCGATGCGGTACAAGTTCCCCGTTTGTGCTTCCGCGAGATAGAAGCGGTCGCCCACAGCGTCGTAGGTGAGGCCGCCCCCTAATGGGGTGAGATTCACGCCAAGCGCCCCGATTAGCGTCGCTGCTCCGGTCGCGGGATTAATCCTAAACAAGGCGTCATTGAAGTTGGCGTTGCCACCAGCGATAGTCCCAGGAATCACGCAGTAAACTTGGCCATTGCGAAACGAGAGATAATCCATTTCGATTTGGTCGTTGTTACCAGCCAAATTATTGCCACCGACGGTGATATTCCCGATGTCGCCCACGTTTCCGGTGGTTGGATCGATCCGGAACAGGTGTGGGTTCCCTTGACCATTGGCCGTTGTATCCGCCACGTAGTAGATGATGTTGTTGGTCTTGTCATACCCCATGTCTCCTTCGACGTCCGGTCCAAGCAATGCGGGATTCACAAAGGTGACAATGTTCGTCGCTCCCGTGAGGGGATTGATTCGGAACAGTAGGGGGCCATTCTGGGAATACCCGATGATCGTCCCATTGCCGTTGGCTTCGATGTCATGGATCGCGGATTGAGCAATGTTCGCAACGAGCGTTGTCGCTGCCGTATTCTGATCAACCCGCAAGAATTGGCCAAAGAACGTTTGAGCAAACAACACGATCGGTGCCGCGTCGTCGTTGGTGATCGTTCCAGCCGCTTCTTGATTTTGCAGCCGGGCACCGTTGGTCGGATTGCTGAGAATGAGCCGGACTGTCTCGTTGACCTCATTCGTCGCGTCGCCGTTGACCGACACATTGACGGTTGCCGTCGTCTGGCCCGGTGCGAACGTCACAAGCTGATTGCTGATCGCCGTGTAGTCCGATGCCGCCGATGCCGATCCGTCTGCCGTCGAAACGTTGACCGTGATCGGCAGGAAACTGGCTTGTGACAGTGTCAATGTGAATGGGAGATTGACCGTTCCCGCGTTCCCTTCCAAGACACTGCCGCCGACAACTGTCACCGTGACCGGCGCGGCTTCTGGGAGTGCGTCATTGCTGTCGACGACGTCATTGCCCGAGCCGCCATCCATGTTGTCCGCTCCACCACCGCCGAATAACGTGTCATTGCCACCTTGCCCGTTGATCACGTCATTGCCAGCCGTGCTGCTCAGGAGCGCGGTTCCGTCGCCTCGCATGATGTCGTCGCCAGAACCGCCGAAGAGCGTATCGTTCCCCTCGTTGCCGTTGACCGTATCATTGCCCGCGTCGCCATCAACGAAATCGTTGCCGAGATTTCCGGAGACGGAGTCATTGCCGCCGTCGCCATCGACTCGGTCATCGCCGTTGTCGCCATTGACGGTGTCGTTTCCGGCCTGGCCTCCCATCGTGTCGTTGCCATCACCGCCCGACATGGAATCCGCACCGGCACCGCCGAACATCGAGTCATTGCCCGCATCGCCCGACAACGAATCGTTGCCATCGCTGCCATTGATCGTGTCGTCACCAATGCCGCCGGAGATGGTGTCGTTGCTTTGGCCGCCGTCAATGCTGTCATTGCCGTCGCCGCCATTGATGCTGTCCGAGTGATTGCCGCCGCTGATCGTGTCGTTGCCAATCCCTCCGTTGATCGTGTCGCTGCCGTCTCCGCCGATCAGGCTGTCGTTGCCGTCACCGCCGTCGATCGAGTCGGTTCCGTTGCCGCCATCCAGCGTGTCACCGCCAGTGCCACCCAGCAACGTATCGGCACCATCTCCACCAAGCAGGCTGCTGGCATGTGTCGGCGAGCCGGTGATCGTGTCGTTCCCGTTGCCACCGTCAACCTTGATGCCGGTCGGCGTTAACGACGGATACGTCGTGCCGGTCACCTGACTCAGGTCGATGACGTTGGCATCATCGCCCCCTTTGACAACGATCGAGGTCACGGCACTCGTCGCGACGTTGGGAGCGGTTCCCAGAACCCCTCCGTTGGCCAAAATCTGAACTCGACCGTTGGTCGAGTCCTGGCGGATCGCGATGCTGTCCCCACCGTCCGAGCTGACAAACAGCTCGCCGTTGACGAACAGCGCGGCGACCGACAACAGCGAACGGTCTTCCATCCGTTCGACTGCCGGCGCGGTGTGTCCAATGGTTCGAGTTCGGCGTTGCTTCCGTCCAAACGATTGTAACCAAGATTTGAATAACACGGCGGGTGATCCTTTCCCGGAATCTCGCGGTTCTAAGTGTTCTCTGCCCTGTGCCGAATCCACCTTCGGCAGCGACTGTGCGACAGAGTCCGTTCCTCCCAAAGAAACGGCATATGCCCGCCATAAATTGCTTAAAACTGAAAGCGCTGGCACAAGCGGCATCCGCGCTAGAACCGGAGCAACTGGAGCGACGCTCACAGTCGTTACAGACGGACCGAAAGATGTAGCGGTCGTAACGATCGACACAGTCGTGCCGAAGGTACTGAGTGATACGGATCGCAGAAATTAGCCGCGCGGCGCTAGCCCCGGTTATACGGCATGAACC
>JAYVQJ010000383.1:0-2222 GCA_043777235.1 Planctomycetia bacterium | reverse complement strand
GGAACACTGCGTCCACAACAGCGGAGTGAAATCGTGGAAGCGGCTGGCCGGTGACGAGTTCGTGGTGATCGGCGGCTACGAAAGCGGCGTCGATGCGGCGGTGCATCTCGCCAACGCCGGCAAACGCGTGAAAGTCCTCGAACGCAATTCCGTTTGGTCAAGCGACGCCAGCGATCCCAGCATCACGCTCTCTCCCTTCACTTGGGATCGCATGATGGAGACCCCCGATGGCAGTATCGAGCTCATCGACGAAGTCGAGATTGAACGAGTCGAGAAACGACGCGGTGGATACGCGGTCATCGAAGCGTCGGGAAATTCGTGGCTGACCAAGCGAAAGCCGATTCTGGCGACGGGATTTGAAGGAAGCCCGACACTGATTCGCGAACTCTTCGATTGGCGCGCGGATGGCGTCCCGCTGCTCAATAGCGTCGATGAATCGACCGTCGTGCCGGGTCTGTTCCTGGTCGGTTCGCTGGTCCGCCACGAGCGGTTGGTCTTCTGCTTCATTTACAAATTTCGGCAACGCTTCGGCGTCGTCGCGAACGAGATCGGCCATCGCTTGGGACACGACACAGCGGCTTTGCAGAAGTACCGCTTCTGGGGCATGTATCTCGACGACCTGTCGTGCTGCGGCAGCGAGTGCGTTTGCTAAGTAGACCGGTCACTCCGTGACCGGAATGTTCGAGTCACGGAGTGACTCGTCTACTTTTCTCTCTGCGGATCGACTCAGCCAACGAGTCTCAGTGCCATCTCTTCCGCTTTCACCGAGACGATCGAGATTCCCAGCTTGTCAGCGAGATCGAGAACCTCTTGTTGATCGAGGAAGATCGTCAGGCCCGACTCGATGGCCAACACTCGGCCCCCGGCTTCGTGCATCGTTTGAATCGTTTTGAGACCGATCGTCGGCACGTCGAAACGCAAGTCTTGTTGAGGCTTCGCGACTTTCACGACCGTGAATCCTCGACGGCACAACTCGCCCGCGCGGCGGATGCACTGATCGGTTCCTTCGATGGCTTCGACCGCAATCACCGCCGAGTCGTTGACGGCGACCGATTGGCCGATGTCTAACCGGCCCATTTCTTTCGCCATTTCCCAGCCGAAGCGGATGTCCGTCCATTGCGCCGGCGTCGGCTTGCGGCGCGTCAGAAAGCCATGTTTCACGAGCAACTCCGGGCAATAGTTAAGGGCCGATTCAAAGTGAATGTCGTCACGCTCGAACTCACGGATGACCGCCAGCAACAGCGTGTCATCTTTCTTGTCCGTCCAATACCGCATCACCATGTGCAGCGTTCGCCAGTCGGGAACCATTTTGACCCAGCGCCATTTTTGGAACAGCGCGACCTTCTCGATCTTCCCAGCCATGACGACGCGGTCGATCCGCCGCCGCTTGAACAGTCGGATTGTGCGGCCGATCCTTGAGAGCCGTGTCGTCGCGAACGTGTCGCACAGACTGGCCAATTCCTCCGAGAACAGTCCTTCAACCCCGACGCAATGGACGGAGTGACCTTCGCGACGAGCCGCCTCGGCAAACACGATCGGAAATCGACCGGCACCCGCCAACAAACCGATCCGCCGGCCGGAGATGGTTCCGGTCAGTGGCAGCGTCGGTGGAGAGGAGAGTTGGAGGGACATGATTGGTCATTGGTCATTGGTCATTGGTCATTGGTCATTGGTCATTGGTCATTGGTCATTGAAAATCATCAATGACCAATAGCCAACGACCAATCTCAGGCTTAAACGGCTACGGTCTCCGCAACAGCATCCAGCATTTGATTGCGGAGTTCCGTCAATTGCTTCGTCAGTTCGGTGACTTGCCGTTCGAGCTGCCGAAGCTGAGTCCGCATCTCGGGTGTCTTCTGGACGGCCATCATGACTTTGAATTGCTCGTCGATTGGACCGGACGGAGCACCGACGTGTGTTTGGCCTTCGGGGATGTTCTTGTGGACTCCGGCTTTCGCGGCCAGCGTGCAACCGGTTCCCAAGTGGACGTGATCGGCGATCCCGACTTGGCCCGCACAGCGGACGTAATCGCCGCTCGTCACCGAGCCGGCCAGGCCGACCTGCGAGACGAAGGCATTGTGTTTCCCAAGCTCACAGTTGTGGCCAATCATCACGAGGTTATCGAGTTTCGTTCCTTCGCCGATGATCGTCGCGCCAATCATGCCGCGGTCGATGGTCGTGCAGGCTCCGATCTCGACGTCGTCGTCGATGCGCACCGTGCC
>JAYVQJ010000382.1:0-2225 GCA_043777235.1 Planctomycetia bacterium | reverse complement strand
GTGATGAATCACCGCACTCCAAAGAAAGTCCGACGATGGCCAATCTTGCTCAGCACGCAAAAGCGATCGCGACGGTGTTGCACGAAGAGTTTCGCGTCCCGTTTCAAGTCTATGACGCGAGTACGGCGACTCGGCTGTGGCCGGAAGTGTGCGTCGAAAATGGGGCACCGTTGATGTCCGACAACGTCGGCACATTCGCGACGCTGGTCGGCAAACGAACGGTGGAGGTGTCGGGGTTGCCGAGCGGAAAAATCCGACTCCGAGTACCGTTGCTGATTGGCGAAACAACATTGGTTGCTGAAGGAGTGCTCGCCCGGATGTCGACATCCGCCGATCCGGCCGGCGAAGAACTGACGCGGCTCGGACGTTGGGCTCAAGCCGTCCTCGATCGTCTGCTTCAAGCCGAACTCCTGCGAGCACAGCGCGTCGCGGAAGACGAACTCAAGCAGCAACTCAAGTCCTCGTGGGAGTTGAATCTGACCGTCGAGCGTCTCATTCGACATCTGAAAATTCATCGCGAGCCGACCTCGAACGTCAACAAAATTCTGGAAGCCGCGCGGCCGTTCGTCCGAGCGCAGTCGTTGATTTGGGTTCCCAGCAATTTGGAAGCGATTCAATCTCGCGGTGAAACGTTACTGGCCGATGACGACCTGCGTGACCTCTCCAAAGTGTTTCGACGCTTGCCCGAACTTCGCGATGCGGGCCTGTTGATTTGCCCCAGCGTCGGCGACACCGATTGGGGGGCTCCGTTCTCGCAACTCGGTAGCTTGATCGTCATGACGGTCCCCTCTGGAAAGTCTTTCGGCTGGCTCATCGGGGTCACGGGCCGCAACGCCGAAACGCCGGTCACGTTTCGCAACTCGGACGCCGCCGCGCTGGCTCCATTTGCCGCGCTGGTCGGATTGCTCAACAAAGCCTGCGATCGCTACCAAGAGTTGAAAGACCTGCTCGTCGGATTGACGCGCTCGCTCGCGTCAGCGGTGGATGCCAAGGATCCCTACACCTACGGGCATAGCGAACGAGTCGCTCGCATCGCCGTCGAGTTGGGCCGCGAGTTGAACCTCCTCGAGGACGAACTGAGTGACATTTATCTTGCCGGCTTGTTGCACGACGTCGGCAAGATTGGCATCCGCGACGACGTGCTTTGCAAACATGGACCGCTCACGCCGGACGAGACGCAGCACATCCAGCAGCATCCCGAAATCGGACACTCGATTCTGAAAGATCTGCATCAGATCAGCAGCCTATTGCCCGGCGTTCTGCATCATCACGAACGCTACGACGGAACTGGCTACCCGGCGAATCTGGCCGGCGAACAGATCCCGCGTATCGCTCGCATCCTCGCCGTCGCCGATAGCTACGACGCAATGAGCACCAGCCGCCCGTACCGCAAGGGACTCGCCCCGGATCGCGTGGAAGAAATCCTGAGCGAAGGTTCCGGCGAACAATGGGATCCGCGAGTCATTGAAGCTTTCCTGCGGATTGTCCCGCGACTCCGCAGTATTCGCGAACGCGGTCTCGGCGAGTCTCTGCGTCAGGCCCTCGACGGAGCACTTCGCGACACGGGCAGTTCTCGTGTGTTGCCCGCGAATTTGACGATGCCGACGTCATCGCTGTGACGTGGGGCAGGCTTTCAACTTGCCCGTGAAAGTGCTGGCTGATGTCTCGTCCGGGCAGGTTGAAAACCTGCCCCACGTTGGCTCAAGTTGCTGACTCGGAACCCCCCGTCGTTCGTTGTTCGGCGAGGGCGGTTCCACTACCATCCGCCCGGCTCAAAACCGCTCGTTTTGAGGCCGTCTGTCCGATGAAAAATGGAGGCCATGAAGGCCGGTGCGGGCAGGCATTTTCGCGAGGCTTCGAGAGGAGTATCCCAGTTGGCCGAAGGTCATGACGAACAACAGGCGGGGATGGACGCAGGCAACAAAAACCTCCCGCTGATCGTGACGGGGAACGTCGTTCCGCTCGCGATTGAAGACGAAATTCGCAACAGCTATTTGACCTACGCGATGAGCGTCATCATCAGCCGCGCGCTGCCTGACGTCCGCGACGGGTTGAAGCCTTCGCAGCGGCGCATTCTCGTTGCGATGCGCGACCTCAACTTGGGGCCGTCGTCGTCGCGAACGAAGTGCTCGAAGATCGTCGGCGAGACGATGGGTAACTATCACCCGCACGGCGACGGAGCGATCTATCCGACGCTCGTTCGCATGGCTCAGTCCTGGGCGATG
>JAYVQJ010000381.1:0-8591 GCA_043777235.1 Planctomycetia bacterium | reverse complement strand
GAATCTCGCCGATATTCGGCCAGTGGCGGATCTCCTCCAATCGTCGAGCCAACAACAGCGAGCACTCGGCGACGTTGTCGAGCACACGGTTCTTCTCGAACAGTTCCAGCGATGCCAACGCCGCCGCGCAGCCGAGCGGGTTGCCGGTGTAAGTATGCCCGTGAAAAAAGGTCCGCCCCGAACCTGCCTCACCGAGAAAAGCGTCATAGACTTCGTCGGTCGTCAGCGTCGCCGCGAGCGGCAGATAGCCGCCCGTGATCCCTTTCGACAGGCACAGGAAATCGGGAGTGACCTCTTCCTGCTCGCAGGCGAACAGCGTTCCGGTTCGGCCGAAGCCCACAGCGACTTCATCGGCGATCAACAAGATTCCGTGTTGCCGAGTCAACTCGCGCACACGCCGCAAATAGCCGGGCGGATGCACCAAGATGCCGGCCGCAGCCTGCACCAGAGGCTCGATCACAAACGCGGCAATGCGATCTGCGTTCGCCACCAACGTCTGTTCGAGTTCGTTCAAGCAGTGCTCACCCCACGACTTCGCGTCGAACCCCGCGGGCAATCGGCACGCGACCGGACAAGGGACTCGCAGCGTCGGGAACAGCAACCGCTCGTAGCTGCGATGAAAGACGTCGATGTTCCCCAGGCTGACCGTCCCAACTGTGTCACCGTGATACGCCGCCTCCAACCCAACAAACAAATCGCGAGCCTCCGGCCGTGGCTTCTGACGATGAAACTGATACGCCAGCTTGAGCGCGACTTCGACCGCCGTCGCCCCGTCGTCGGAGTAAAACACTTTCGTCAGGCCCGCCGGCGCACAGCGCACCAATTCGGCAGCCAACTCAATCGACGGCACATTCGACAAACCGAGCAACGTGCTGTGTGAGACTCGATCGAGTTGCTTGCGAATCGCACCGTCAATCTCCGGCACGCGGTGCCCATGCACGTTGCACCACAGCGACGACACACCGTCGAGATACCGACGTCCGTCCGTGTCGATCAACTCAAAACCATCAGCCGAGTCGATCATCGGCGCGTCATCGGCAACAAACTCGCGCATCTGACAAAACGGATGCCAGACGTGAGCGTGGTCAAGTTCGCGGAGATGGTCGGTTTGAGTTGTCATCAGCTACGAAGTTAGCGGAATCGAGCGACAGAATCCCCCCTTCGGCGATTCGACATCATCGCGGCTTTCAGGTCTCAAGATTTCTCGCGATCCGTTTGATAGAGTCCGAGGTGATCAAACCGCGAACGGCGATGAGCCGAAAAAAAGTAGGCGAGTCACTCCGTGACTCGAAGATTCCAGTCACGGAGTGACTGGTCTACTTTCTCCGCGGCCAGTTTTGAAACTGCGTATTTTTCTTTGCGGGTCTACTTCGCTCGAAAGGAGCACCATGAAAGTCACTCGATTGAGCTTCGTTGGCGTATGCGTCGCGTTCCTCACCGGCAACGGCTTGGCGTTCAGCGAAGATGCCATTAAGCATTCCTTTTTCATCGCCGGGCCGTCGTTCACCGGGATCATCGACGAGGAGGGCAAGGAGGTTTGGGATTCCGGCAAAGGGGCGGCTCGCGACGGGTTCGTGCTTCCGAACGGGAATGTCCTCATCGCCTGGAGCGAAGAAGTCAAAGAGTTCACGCGCGATAAGCAGATCGTGTTTCGTTTCGCTCGTTCCGCCGATGCGAAAGAAATCGGCACGGTCGAACGGCTCGACAACGGCAAAACGCTGATCACCGAGTTGGGGCCGAAACCGCGACTGCTCGAAGTCGATGCCGATGGCAAGATCGTGCTCGAATTTCCGCTCAAGCCGGAGACCGACAACGCGCACATGCAGACGCGCATGGCTCGCAAGCTGCCGACCGGCAACTACCTCGTGCCGCACTTGCTGGCCTTCAAGGTCAAGGAGTATTCGCCGACCGGCGAAGTGCTCAAAGAATTCCCGACCGACATGGATTTCCTCGGCGGACGCGAGGCCAGAAACTGGCCCTTCACGGCGATCCGGCTAGCGAACGGCAACACGCTCGTGAATCTCACGAACGGCAATAAGTCGGTCGAGATGGATGCCAGCGGCAAAGTGATTTGGAAAGTTGGCAACGACGACTTCCCCAACGAGAAGCCGTTTGCCGATCCCTGCGGCGGCCAGCGGCTCCCGAATGGGAACACCGTCATCGCCAGCTACGGTTCACGCGGCACGATCAAGGTGTTCGAGGTGACGCCCGACAAGAAACTGGTCTGGACCTACACCGGCAAACACAACGCTCACGAGATCCAAGTGCTGACGACGAACGGCAAACCGATCGAAGGGAAGCCGATGAAATAGCCCTGCATTCCCAGGTTGACCCGACGTTGAAGCAGCTATGCAAAAGTACGACCCTTTGACAATGACGTTCGATACGCTCTTTGATTTGCACTCCAAAGGCGAACGAGTGTCGTGCCCAGTCTGTGGATCGGCATTGCATATCGAACAAACTGACATGCGCCGCATCGTCTTCTGCGAAACGGATCGGCGGCACTTCTTTATTATGCCTTCCACCATAAAGGATCGTATCGAGGTGGACGCGCTCATCCCGCCGAGGAAACAATCCATAAAAGGAGCGGAGCAAGAAAAAGAGCAGCCAGAAAACTGAGCCGACACTTATCGTTTCAGATGCTTGTCGAAGTAGGCGAACAGCGCCGCCTCGGCCTTCTCTGCGTCGGCCCCTTTGAAGCCGTGACCAGCTCCTTCGAGGGTCAGCAGTTCGGCTTCGACGGTCGCGGCTTTGAGCTTGTCGATCAGCCAGACGGCTTGTTCGTGAGCGACGTATTTGTCCTCGGTGCCGTGAATGCAGAGCGTCGGGGCGGCGTTCGGCGTGACCCAATACAGCGGGCTGCCCTGAATGTGCAGAGCCTTGTGAGTGCTTAAGTCGCCGCCGAACCACAGCGGCAGAACTTCGTGAGCATCGACGCTCTTGCCGTAGGACTTCGTGAAGTCGCTCGGCCCATAGACGTTGACCACGCAGGTCACGGCACTGGACTGATTCGCGTTGCCGCCGGTCCCTTCAAATTGCGGGACGTTAACGGTGACTCCCAAAAACTGAGCGAGATGTCCGCCAGCCGAACCGCCGGTGACTCCGAGTTTGTCGGGATTGATTTTGTATTTGGCGGCGTTAGCTCGCAGCCAGCGGACGGCGGCCTTCGTGTCGTGGACGGCGGCGGGGAACTTGTGCTTCGGAGCGAGCCGATAGGTCATCGTCGCTGCGACGTAGCCACGCTCGGCCAGCTTCACGCAGAGCGTATCGTAGCTCTCGCGCTTGCCCGCTCGAAAGCCGCCGCCGTGAATGCACAACACTGTTGGGAACGGACCATCGCCAGCTTTCGGCCGAGCCAGATTGAGCTGCAAGTGCGTGTCGTCAGGATTCGAGTATTCAATCGCCTCTTCCCACGCCACCGACTCCGGAACTGGTGGGGCGGCTTCGAGGCAGATAGACGACGCGAGGAAAATCAAACTGCTGAACGCAATCAACGACAAAATTTTCATGAGGCGAGTCCGTTGCTGGTTGTAGGATGGCCGCCCTCGGCCGTCCTGGTGTTGTGGAAACGATTGCCAAAACGCGACGGCCGAGGGCGGCCATCCGACATTCAACGATTGGCTCCTACCGTCTCCCACAGTTCGCGGAACTTTTGCGAGAAGAGTCTGACGGCCACTTCCGGAACTTCAATCTGCGGGTGCCACATCTTTTCCCATTCGAGGCTGAACCAGCCGGCGTAGCCGTCGGCCAGCAGCCGTTGCAGGCACTCGCGAGCAGAAAACTCTCCGCCGCCGAAGAGAGCGTAATCGGCGTGTTGATGGCCGGTGTTTGTCGCATGAGCCAGCTTCGCGGCCTCCGCGATTTGAGCAGCAACGTCGGCGGCGACTGCTTCTTGAAGTTGTGCAGGTCGCGTGACCGAGTCTTTCCAATGCGTGTGCCGAGTCCACTTCTTGAGTGCCGCCCAAGTGTCAGCGATCGACTCGCCGTGAAATCGCCACGGATGGTGAGTGTCCCACAAGACACCCACCGCCGGACACGAGACGCGATTCATCAGCGCGACCAACTTGTCGCTGCGACAGAAATCGCCGTGCGTCTCAATCAGAACGTCGATGCCGACTTTGCTCGCGTACTCTCCCAGTGCTTGCAAGCCGCTGGCGATCCAATCCATCTGCGGAGCCTCGTCTTCTTCGGCACGCAGCTTGTCTCCGAAGACACGAACGAAACTCGCTCCGAGTTCGCGAGCGAGATCGCAATACGCTCGGCCTGCCGCGAGCTGAGCGGCGCGAGTCGTCCGATCGGTCTCTTCAAAGCGGCCTGACGACGACAAGCCGCAGACTTTGAAGCCGGCATCGGTGAGCTGTCGCTTCCGCCCAGCCAACTGCGGCGGACGAAACTCCGGCCGTTTGAGCAGGTCAGTTTCTCGCTCGATCAAGCGAATCTCGACGCCGTCGTAACCGTACTCGCCGCCGCGTGCGACAATCTCGTCAAAGCTCCAATCCGGACAACCGAGGGTCGAGAAGGCCAGCAGCGGCTGGCCTCGAATTGAGTTCCCTTTGGACATGGTTGCTGGCCTTTCTCGAACCCGCTAGAAGTTCGCGCGAACCGTCATTCCTCCGCGCCTTCGCGCCTTCGCGTGAAAAACTGCCTCACGCGAAGGCGCGAAGACGCGAAGGAGAATCCGAAACCAAAATCAAAGCAACTCAGCATAGGAAAGAAGAAAATGACCGCTCCGATTCGTGTCGCTGTGACCGGTGCCGCTGGCCAAATTGGGTACGCCATGATTTTCCGCATCGCGTCGGGCGAGGTCTTCGGGCCGAACCAGCCGGTAATTTTGCATCTCGTCGAAGTCCCGCCGGTACTGCCCGCTCTGACCGGCGTGCAAATGGAACTCGATGACTGCGCGTTCCCGACGCTCGCCGGAGTCGTCAAGGCGGACAGCGATCATCTGGAAGACGGCTTCCGCGATTGTAACTTCGTGATCTGCGTCGGCAGCGTGCCGCGCAAGGACGGCATGGAACGCTCGGACTTGATCCGCATCAACGGCCCGATTTTTACGAAGACCGGCCAAGCGATTCAGAATGCCGCCGCGAAAGACGTGCGAGTCCTCGTCGTCGGCAACCCATGCAACACGAACTGTCTCATCGCGATGAGGAACGCTCCGAACGTGCCGCGCGAGCGTTGGTACGCGATGACGATGCTCGATCAGAACCGCGCTCAGAGCCAGTTGGCTCAGAAGGCGGGAGTGCCGGTCGGACAAGTCAGCGGCTGCAACATCTGGGGCAATCACTCGGCCACGCAGTTCCCGGACTTCTATCACGCGCGCATCAACGGCCAGCAGGCGACGAAGGTCATCACCGACGAAGCCTGGCTGAAGACAACGTTCATCGACACCGTGCAAAAGCGTGGAGCCGCCGTGATCAAAGCGCGCGGAGCCTCGTCCGCCGCCTCGGCCGCGAATGCCGCGATCGACACGGTCAAGGCAATCGTCCGTCCGACCGAAGCCGGCGGCAGTTTCTCCGCCGCCGTGTGCAGCAAAGGTGATTACGGCATCGACGCCGACATGATCGTCGGCTTCCCGCTGACCAGTAACGGGACCACTTGGAAGATCATCCCCGGCCAAGAACACAACGACTTCGCTCGCGAGAAGATCAACCTCTCAGTCAACGAGTTGAAGTCCGAACGGGATGTGGTGAAGGATCTGCTGCCGGGGTAGGCTGTGGCCAAGTGAGGAACACGATCATGACCGCTGCTGAAGCCCGTGACTCCATCAAGTCCTGGAATCGGGACGAGCGTCTGTTGTTGCTCGATGAGCTATGGGAAAGCCTCGACCGCGAGCAATTCGTACCGGAACTCACACCCGAACTTCGCGAACTTCTGGATGAGCGGATCGCGCACGCGGACGCTCACCCGGACGACGTGCTGACCTGGGAACAGATGAAGGCCGAACTGAATCGCGAGCGAGACGGCGCATGAGTTGGCCGTTGGTCATTCAGCGAGTTGTGAAGCGAGACATCGCGAGCGCGATTCGTTGGTATGACCGTCAGCGACGTGGGCTTGGTGACGAGTTCAAAGCGGAATTAGGGACGGCTCTGAACCGACTCCAATCTGGACCTCCCTTTGCAGCGCCGATTTATCACGACGTCAGGTTCGCCAAGCTCACGCGGTTTCCGTATGTGATCTATTTCCGACAGCACTCCGATCGCATTGAGATCTTGGCCGTACTGCATGGCAAGCGCAGTCCAAGAACTTGGCAACGGCGAACTCGCACAGATTGAACGTGGGAGTCTTTGCATCACTGAAAGGGGCGTCTCGAAATGCACCGCACAATTCTGATCGCTTGCCTATTGTGCGTTGGCTGCGGCAGACCCACCGATGTTCGCGTCGTTGATTCGAAACGTGCGACTCCATCGACAACAGAGACAGAGCCTGGGCGGCTGACAGATTTGGCCATCGGCGATCCCGCGCCGCCGTTGAGATTGGGCGGCTTCGTGAAGGGGGAGCCATTCACGTCGTTCGAGCCGGGAAGAATCTACGTCGTCGAGTTCTCAGCCACTTGGTGTGGCCCTTGCCGAGCGGCGATCCCGCATCTCACGAAGTTGCAGCAGCAGTATCCCGACGTGACGTTTCTCAGCGTCTATGTTCG
This sequence comes from Planctomycetia bacterium, assembly GCA_043777235.1. Lineage (GTDB taxonomy): Bacteria > Planctomycetota > Planctomycetia > Planctomycetales > Planctomycetaceae > SXKJ01. Next base: position 1,948 of record JAYVQJ010000381.1, on the reverse strand, counting down.
TGAAGAGGATCGCGACGCGCCTCGAAAAATCGTGGAAGAGATGGGAGATCGCATCGGTTATCGAGTGGCCACCGACGACGTTCCCGACGGAGGCGACTCCGACCACGGCGCGATGTGGCGCACTTGGATGTTGGCGGCGGAAATTCGTGGCATCCCGGAACTGTTCGTCGTCGATGGGACCGGACGGATCATCGCCATCACGGACCCACGAGTCCTGGAAGAGCCACTGGCGAGCATCGTCGCGGGCAAGTGGGACATCGAAGCGGCGAAGGCTCGACATCGAGAGCGAACCCTCGTGAACCGACAACGAGACGAATTCGACAAACGGCTGGACGCTATTCTGGACGGGCCGCTTTTGCCTGCAACTCCGAAGCTGTTGAGTGCGTTCAAGGCCGAGTTCCCCAAAGGTCAATACCAGGACGAAGCGGTGTCGATCTTGTGGAAGTCATTTCGCCGATTTGCGCGGCCGGATGGTGACGACGATCTGACGCTCGCGGCCGCGAAGGAACTTGTGGCCTTCTATGAAGCCGAATACCCACAGCACCTCGCAGACTGCTGGAACGGCATCGCTTGGGAATTCGTCGATCCCGGACGGACGCAGCCGGCGAGTCAGTCGCTTTTGGTGTTTGCGCTCGATGCCGCTCGCCGAGCCGATGAACTTGCGAAGGAATCGGACATGCAAGTTGCCGACACATTCGCGCGAGCGTTGTTCTTGATGGGCAACGCCAAATTGGCCTTCCGAGCGCAACAGCGTGCCGTCCGATTGGCGATGTCGGAATCCGATCGTGACCTGCCACTCATTGCCGGACTGCGTGGCCGATTGCGAGAGTATGCCGCTCTCATTGGCGAAGACTTGCTGGATGACACTCAGCCCTGACGATGGAACGTGAACGATGCGCTGGTTGCGGCGAGCCTTGGTGCAGACATTCTTTGGGCTTGTCGCCATTGAGTTGCTCGTCTGCTGGCTGTATCGCGGGCCGGAGCCGAAGTCTGCTGATGCGCCGGACGACCAATTTTCGGCCGAGCGAGCGATCAGCATTCACGAGACGCTGTTTCCCAATCAGCCGCATCCGGGTGGGTCGTTTCAGAATCAATTGGTGCGTGATCGGCTCGTCGAGACGTTGCAGCAACTCGGTTTGAGGGTCGAGGTGAAGCAAGCGGTCGTCGAGTCGGATGCGAAGGTTGTGTTGTTCAACGTGCTGGCGGAGATGCCGATTCGGAACGACGGCAAGCTCGACGCAAAGGCTCGGCCGTTGGTGTTGGCGACGCACTACGACTCGTGCCGCACGGGGCCTGGCGCGGGAGATGACGGCGCGGCGGTAGCGGCGATGGTCGAGACAGCTCGCGCGTTGCGGTTTATCGGCACGCTGAAGCGGCCGGTTTATTTGTTGTTCACGGATGGCGAAGAGCTGGGATTGCTCGGAGCGTTTCAGTTCGTCCGCTCCGACCCGCTGTCGGCGAAGAAGCCGTATGTCGTCGCGTTCGATGCGCGAGGCAATCGTGGTCCAGCGGTGATGTACGAGACGCATGACGGCAACTCAACGGCGATTGCCGCGTGGATATCGTCTCTCGCGAAGCCGAAGATCACTGGGTCGATGTTTGCCGCTGTGTCTCGAATTCTGCCGAACTCGTCTGACTTCCGAGCGTTCGCTCCGGCCGGCTGGCAAGGATTCAACTTCGCGCTGATCGACGGAGCACACGACTATCATCAGCAGAGCGACAATCTCGCGAACCTCGATCGCCGCAGCGTGCAGCACGTTGGCGAGCACGCGCTGAGCCTCGCGAAACTCATCGCCTCGACGGACGAAGACCTGCCAGCGACGAGCGGCAACGCAGTGTTCTTCGACGTGCTCGGCCAGTTCGTCGTGCAATATCCGTCGTCGTGGTGTTTGCCGTTGAGTCTCTTCGCGTTCGCAGCCATCGCTGCGTCGAACTGGCGGCAAGTCCG
>JAYVQJ010000380.1:0-2225 GCA_043777235.1 Planctomycetia bacterium | reverse complement strand
CTGAGTCAGCGCCGTCGCCGGGACATTCGACAGTGCCAGCAATTCGTAGTTCTGCAAGTCGGACAAATCTTCCGGCATCCCCTGCGGCGGCCGGACATCGACTTGAATGTCCTCCTGCTGCAACGCGAACACGAGATGCTCGGTCTGCTTCGGATCACTGTCGATCAACAACACACGCGGCTTCCCAGAGGTAAAGACCAGCCCGTTGTCGCTGTTGTTGTCGAGCAACGTGTCCTGCGTCAGCCCGCTGACCTTCGCGGAATACTCCGCCAGCCGCTCGCGCTGAATCGACTGCGGAAACCGAAACCGATTCTCGCCCTTCTTGAGCGGCTTCGTCTCCGACAACACTTTGTGAGCACCGCGAAAGACCTCGATGAGTCCTTCGTCGTCGTGATTCGAGTCGATCACAACCTCGACATAGAACGGTTCCCCCTCACGCACCTGAGCCGGCACTTTGACTGCCGAGAGTTGAACTTCAGGATCGTCGCGCGTCGGCAGCGGAACCGTCGTGATCGGAATCGCTTCACGTCGCCCCCCACGATTCGCCGTGGCCAGTGCCGCCCGCAGCGCATCGCCGCGCGTCTGATTGCCATCGGTCAGCAACAGAATCCGCGGCACGTAATCCGGAGGCATCGCCGCGGCCGCGGCCTCAATCGCGGCTGCGATGTCGGTCCCGTCAACGTAGCCGTCTCGCTCCGCGAGACGAGCCGAATTGCGTTCGACGCCCGAAGGCCGCTCGTTCGCAACCGTACCCGGCCTCGCTCCGAACGGCACGAACGCGATCCGATCCTCCGAACCAATCACCTTCGCCGCCAACAACTCGTCCAAAAACCGATCCGCCGCCAAGTCCTTCTTCGGAGCATTGGCATCTACCAGCACGTACTCACCGCCAACACTCAAACTTTGATCAATCGCCACGATCACAAACTGCCGAGCCGTCGGTCGCAGCAACGTCAGTCCCGCCAGAGCCAACAACAGGAGCAGCACGATCGCCACGCGAACGCCGGTCGAGATCACTCGCTGCCATCGCGCGAAGTCCACGAGGCTCCGTCGGAAATACCACACCACCCACGGCACGGCAACCAACGCGGCCAGCCAGCCGGGATGAGTGAGTTCCAGTCCGTAACGGAGATCGGTCATTTTAACTTTGTCACTTCGATGAGTGAGGCCCATAGCCAACGAGCGATCTTCGTTGGTTTATTTTTCTGGTTGGGCGTTTCACAATCGAGCGGAAGCCAACGGATTTGGTGGACCGTTAGAACTGCAGATTCTGATTGCAGTTCTTTGAGGACATCGCTGAGGTCTTTGCTTTGATATTGCTTATCTTCTTGATCGACTTCAGCACCGACTGGCCAGACGCCCCAAACAAAGATGTGGGCAAAGAATGGCTCACTGGACTTGGACATTTCCGTTAAGAGCTTGCAAACGTCTTTTTGAATCGCGTCGAGCTGAGGCTTATCGTACTGACAATCTCCGGTAATTCCGTAGTTGCTGTCTCGCGCCGGCCTAGCAAGTTGAAACCGTTTGCATTCAATCACGACACGGGGTAAGAGGGGATTGCCTCCGTTGGCAGCACAGATTCTCCGAAGGGTGATATCTGCACTCTTTGTTGAGCCTTCGTAGTGCCACTCACGATCGAGGTCGTAGTGCGACATCTGTGCTCCAGTTAATGGTTCGTCGCGTCTTATTCCTGAAGTCATCTGCGAGTTGATGAACTCCAAGGTGATCGCAGCACATACAGCACGCTCGTCTGCAAGTTCGATACCCGGTCCACCATTCAGACGGCTTAGCATCGGGAAATCAGGCTGCCCTTGTTGTCCCACGCTCCAGACTCCGTATTCCAAATGAACGCGACGCATCGCCCGAACTGCAAGTTCTATGAACAACTCAGGCCATTTCGGCGGGTGTTCTTTGAATTTAATTTGATATCCGAGGTCGATCTCAAATTTGCCGTTGTTGTTGGTCATAGTAGTCCTCAATTAGTCACTCAATCACTCGCCGCTGATACGCCCACCACTCGATTGCCATCAACAGCCACGCGAGCGCGATCAGCCACACCGACACCGGACGATTGCCGAGCAGATTGGCTGTGACTACGGATGTCGGCATCGTGTCGTCGGTCTGCACGATTCGCACGTCTGACTCGTTCTGATCTGCAAGGTTGCAAGCCAATTCCAGCAACGTTTTGTCGTCCTCATCAATGACTCGCCAAACGCCGCATTGAT
>JAYVQJ010000379.1:0-8599 GCA_043777235.1 Planctomycetia bacterium | reverse complement strand
GCCCCCTTCCCCGATGATTCCGCAGTCGTTCCCGCCAAAACGTCGAGCGGCAAGCGGCAACCGCCTCAACCGGATGGTCCATTGAAGCCCGATGGTTTCCGTTTGAATGGAATCGAGATTTGGGGACTGGCCGAAGACTGGCAGAAAGTTCTCACGTTCGTTTGGGAACGCGCCACTGATCCGCCGACGTGGCAAGACGTGGCAACGCATCTTGGCGTGCTGGGTGAAATGACAGATGTGGATTTCAGAAGGCTGATTCTCAAGATCAACAAAAAAACGAAGGGCGACGCGAACCGAACAGGTTGGCCGGAAACGCTTCAGACCGTAACGCGGGAGCGGAGAACTCTTGTCGTCCTGAGAATACCCGTTCGTCGAAAAAAGGCGTCGGAACACGCCGCTGCGAAGAAACTGACGGCGAATAAGGCACACTCTAAGAGTCGTTCTCGCACGACAAAGCCCGTTGGCGCGAAGCAATCAACACGGAACAAGCGAGCGACAAAGAAGCGACATTGAAGGGATTATTTTCGCGCCGCGTCGTTGTGACAGTTTGCCCACCTCAAACATGAAAGGGGGCAAGACGATGTCACGACGAACTGATCCCGTCAGCATCATCCCATCGGCGGACGTGGTCCGCGAATCTCTGACCGAGGCGCGACGCCGCGTCTCAACGCTGGCATTTTTGTTGGGTGTCGCGGAAGGCGTTGAAGAATTCGGAACGGTTGCCGTTACCGAAGACTTGACCGCGCCGTATCAAACTGGCCGCAAGCTCGCGGAAGTCGCAGCAAGTAAGAATCGGCCGATCAACGTCACCGCGCTCGTTCAGGAGGTGTCCCATGCGTGACATCTCCTTTGCTGATGCTGTCGTCGTGAAGCCCGCGAACGAACTCTCGCCGCTCGTGGTCAATCTTCCGACCGCGTGCAAGCTGGCGGGTGGAGTGTCGGACAGGCACTTGCGGAAATTCTTCGCCGATGGTCCGGCGGAGTATGTGCCGAAGCTCCCGGTTTGTCGCATCGGCGGACGGCTCACGATCCGAGTAGCTGCGCTTGAAGCGTGGCTCGCGGCTGTCGAGCAGAGCGCAACCCCGAAGTGATGTCCCCACTCACGCCGGCTGATCGTGTTGACGCCGGCTCTCACTCAACAAAAAAGCGGCCGGACGGTGACACGTCACGAGCCGCTCGAAAGGAACCGTTGCGATGTGCTTTCGCAGACCTGATTTTAGTTCGGCGGACGAGTTTGTCGAGTACGCCCGCGAAGTGATTCGGCTCGGCCATCGGCCGTTCGGACCAACAACCGCCGACGAGCTGATCGCTGTGTATGAAGCCCTGCCGAACTACACGAAGCAACAAGGCTGGCTCGACCCAAACATCGTCAGAGACTTCGGCCTGCCGGCGGACTACTTCGATCCGATTGAATCGCTCTCCGAACGCGAGCAAGAAAGGTTGCTCACGACGCTGGCCAACGATGATGACTTTCGTGTCGCTCTCCGTGCTCTCTTGCTGGGAGGCGCGGCGTGAGCAAACGCATTCGACAATACGCAGAGCGTCCGCAGTCGTCTTCGCCGATCGCTCTGGCTCAAGAGTCCGTTGCCAAGAGTCAGGTCACGGTCGCGACCGACACCTGGCCTGCGCCGCCGTCGGTCGATGCGTTCTACGGACTGGCGGGTGAGTTCGTCACAATGGTTTCGCCGCACACGGAAGCCGATCCCGTCGCGCTCTTGGTGCAATTCTTGGTTGCGTTCGGCAACGTGATCGGTCGTGCGGCACACTTCGCGGCGGAGAGTCATCGGCACTTCGGCAATCTGTTCCTGGCACTCGTGGGGAACACATCGAAGGGCCGCAAAGGATCCTCGTGGAGTCACGTTTTGCGTGTGCTCCGCATGATCGACGAACCGTGGGCGACGAACAGCATCGGGAGCGGATTGTCGAGCGGCGAAGGATTGATTTGGCAGGTCCGTGATCCGATCGAACAACAGCAACCGGTCAAAGAAAATGGGAGGGTTGTCGATTACGAGAAGGTCACGACCGATCCCGGAGTCTCGGACAAGCGGCTATTGGTGATTGAAGAGGAATTCGTCCGCGTGCTCGCGTCGATGGGCCGAGAAAGCAACACGCTCTCTGCGATCCTGCGGCAAGCGTGGGATTCCGGTGATCTGCGGACGATGACGAAATCTTCGCCGGCACGATCGACCGGAGCACACATCAGCATTGTGAGCCATGTCACTCGTGACGAACTCCGCCGCGCGATGGCGGAGACCGAGCACACGAACGGATTCGCCAACAGATTCTTGTGGGCCTGCGTCCGCCGATCGAAGTCGCTCCCGGAAGGGGGCCGGATTCACGAAGTTGATTTCGATTCGTTCGTCTATCGCTTGCGTGAAGCGGTGACGTTTGCCGCCGGTGCGAGCCGGCTCGACCGAGACGATCAAGCTCGTGACCGTTGGCATCAGGTCTATGACGTGCTCTCGGCCGGCAAACCGGGATTGCTCGGATCGGTGACGGCTCGCGCCGAAGCTCAGGTCATGCGGTTGGCGTGTCTGTACGCTCTGCTCGATTCGTCGTCGGTCATCAAGTTAGAACACTTGGAAGCGGGCTTGGCGTTGTGGGACTTCTGCGAACGCTCGGCGGCGCACATCTTCGGATCGTCGCTGGGAGACCGCACGGCGGACACGCTGCTCGCCGAACTCCGCCAAGTCCCGGAAGTCGGCCTGACTCGGACAGAGATGCTCCACGGAGTTTTCCACAAGAACAAAACGGCGGGGGACATCGCCGAAGCTCTGCGATTGCTCCACGACAACGGCCTGGCCTACCGCAAAGACGATCCCGCTCCCGAAGTCGGACGCGCGACCGAACGCTGGTTTCCCCACCTCACGACCTAACGACGTAGACGACTTCTACGACCGACCGACCGGCTCGCGTCGTCAAAGTCGTACAAGTCGTAACCCCTCACGCCTCAGAACGGAGTCTCGGACATGCCGCCCCGCGAACGATTCACCCTGACGATTCAGAACGCCGGAGACCACAACAACGTCCCTGTGGCACCGCGTCTGCGCCGGCTGCTCAAGGCGATGCTCCGGGCCTACGGGATTCGCTGCGTCGATATCCGGCCGGCGGAGTCCGTCAGCAAACCGACAACAAAATCGGCTGGCGGGATTATGGTTGAACAATACTCAACCAACGGGTACCCTTCCGACGATGAAACCGAAACCAACAACCCTGACGGATCAACTGCGGCACTTCATCGAAGCGGGTGAAATGAGCCGCTACGAGTTGTCCAAAATCACCGGGATCGACAAGGCCGTGTTGTCCAAGTTCGTCCACGGCAAGTGTGGGCTGTCGATGCAATCGCTCGACAAGATCGGCGAAATCCTCGACCTGCAAATCATCAAGAAACCTAAGCCCGCGGCACGACGCCGCTCGGAGAAGTAAACGATGGCCAGTGTCAGCACCGACGCGAACGGAAACCGCAAGATTCAATTCGTCAACGGCGATCGCAAACGCAAGACTGTCTATCTCGGCCAGATTCCCAAGGCTGATGCCAAAGAGATTCGCACCAAGATCGAAGCCATCTTGGCCGCGCTGTTGTCCCGCCGATCGCTCGCACCCGAAGTCGCCGAGTGGGTGGGCAAGGTGCCTGACGTGCTCGCTGAAAAACTGGCGGGAGTGGGGCTGATCGCTCCACGAGTGAAGCAACAAAAAGATGCCACGACGCTCGGCGAATTCATTGACGCCTATCTCGCAAGCCGAACGGACATCAAGCCGCGAACCCGGATCAATCTTTTGCAGGTTCGCCGAAACCTCGTGACCTACTTCGGCGAGACCAAGCTGATCGCAGACATCACTCCCGGTGATTCCGATGAATGGCGGCGATGGATGCTCACAAAGCTCGGCGAGAACACCGTCCGCCGTCACTGTGGCCGAGCCAAGCAACTACTTCGCGCCGCTCTGCGGAAGCGGATCATTACCGAGAACCCATTCGCCGACATGCGGGACTGTCTCGTGAAGGCGAACAAGTCACGAGAGTTCTTTCTCCGCCGTGCCGACGCCGAGAAGGTCTTGACCGCATGTCCCGACAACGAATGGCGGCTGATCTTCGCGCTGGCTCGATTTGGTGGCCTGCGGACGCCGTCAGAGACGTTGCTGCTCCGCTGGGCTGACGTTGATTGGGAACGCGGCCGGCTATTGATCCGCAGCCCCAAAACGGAGCACCACGAAGGAAAGGATTCTCGTCTCGTACCGATCTTCCCGGAACTCAGACCGTACTTGGAAGCGGCTTGGGACGCAGCGGCGGAAGGGGCCGAGTTCGTGATCGTCCGACGCCGGGACAGTAACGTGAACCTGCGGACGCAACTCCTGCGGATCGTCGCCAAGGCCGGACTGACCGCGTGGCCGAAGCTCTTTCAGAATCTCCGCAGCACCCGCGAGACCGAATTGGCCGAGACCTACCCGCTCCACGTCGTGACGTCCTGGCTGGGCAACAGCCAACTGATCGCAGCCAAGCATTACCTTCAAGTCACTGACGACCATTTCGCCAAAGCGACGCAGAATCCGACGCAGAAGGGAACGGAAATCAGCGAACCGGCCGGCAACGCGGTCATTCGTCCGTTGCGTGACAACGAAAAAGCCCCGGAGTTTCCGGGGCTTTCCGCCGCTTGCCGTTTACTGCACAATCAATCAGTGCCCCCAGTAGGACTCGAACCTACAACCTAATGATTAAGAGTCATTTGCTCTACCAATTGAGCTATAGGGGCCGAAGCGGGGCGGGATTCTAGTGAGTTCAAAAGGGGTTTCCACGCTGCCAGTCATTTTTTTCTTCGAGAGTCTCACGATACCTGTGGCGGCACACAAAACCACGGTTGCCGAGGTCGTTGATCGAGCGCGGCGTCCGCCACGTGCAATGCTTCCTCGCTGGCTGGGACCATCACCGCAATCTGACGACGCAGTTTGAAATCCAATGCCGCGACACCGACCAGCCGAGCACCATGCCGGTCAAAGACCTGAAGCGACGCGGCCTGCTCGACGACACGCTGGTCATCTGGGGCGGCAAGCTAAGTAGACCCGCAGAGAAAAGTAGGCAGTTTCAAAACACCGCCGGAGAAAGTAGACCAGTCACTCCGTGACTGGAATCTTCGAGTCACGGAGTGACTCGCCTACTTTTCTCTGCGGGTCAACTTAGTTCGCACTCCGTCCGACCAGGGTGACATCAACGACAAGAAAACGCTCGGCCGAGACCATCATCACTCCGCTGTCTTCACGATCTGGCAGACAGCGTAGGTTGGCTGCGGCGTGAAGCGCCGATTTTCGTAGGGCGAGTCCGACGACTTCGCCGACAACCCGGCCAAAGGCTTCATCTACATCCATGACTTCCAAGCGATGGTGCTGTATCTGTTCGGCATCGACCACGAATGCCGGACCTACAAATTCCAAGGCCGGCGACTTCCGTATTGACCGACGTGCATGGAAGAGTCGTCAACGAGATTCTGGCGTGAACCACAATGGGGAACCGAGTGTTGCGGAGTCGATGGGCGTGATAAATTGCTGAGCCGATCGTCAGCGGGTTTACTGACTTTCGAGAAAAGGAAACTGACCATGCAACGCGAAATGGTTTTGTTCGTCATCCAAGAGTTGCCTGAAGAAGTCGATGTGGACACGCTCACGGAGCGAGTTGACTTGCTTCAAAAAGGATTGACGACGCGGAAAAAGAGATTGACGCGAGCCGGTCATTCGTGATGCGGACGGAGTGTGATCAGCGGACGTTTTTAGGGCGTCGAGTTTGCGGAGAGTCCTGTGAGCCAAGAGAAAATTCCATCGTTATCGCGTCAGGTCATCGCCGAGATGTTCGGGACGTTTCTGTTGGTCTTCTTCGGTTGCGGAGCGGTCCATGCGGCGGTGTTGACGGGAGCTCAATCGGGCTTGTGGCAGGTGGCGATCGTGTGGGGCGTCGCGATCATGCTGGCGATTTATTCGGTCGGCGGCGTCAGCGGAGCACACATCAATCCGGCGATGACGTTGGCGTTCGCGCTGTGGCGAGGGTTTCCGAAGAGCCGCGTGTTGCCGTTCATCGCGGCTCAAGTGGCGGGAGCGATGTTGGGAGCGAGTCTGTTGTTTGTGCTGTTCAGCCCGCAACTCGAAGCAAAAGAAAAAGAGAAGTGGGTGAAGCGGGGTGAGTCAGGGAGCATCGTGACGGCGATGTGTTACGGCGAGTACTTCCCGAATCCAGGTAGCCTTGCGGCTGGCGACGATTCGTACTCGGTGGAGAAGCATTCCAAGTGGCGTGAGTTGGCGTCACCGACGGTGGCGTTTATTGCGGAGATGTTCGGCACGTTGATTCTGGCATTCGTCGTGTTCGCTCTAACCGACGAACGGAATCGGGGACAGCCGGCGACGGGACAAGCTCCGATTTTTATCGGACTGACGGTCGCGGCCCTGATCTCGGTGATCGCTCCGCTGACTCAGGCGTGCTTCAACCCCGCGCGAGACTTTGGGCCGCGACTGTTCGCTCGGCTCGCCGGTTGGGGGAGCGTCGCATTGCCGGGGCAGGACGAATGGAGTTGGCTGACGGTTTACATTGTGGCTCCGATTTTCGGAGCGGTGGTCGGCGGCGGAATCTATGAGTTCGCGATTCGCCCGGCTTACGCAGCATCGAAAGGAAAATCAGCGTGAAAGTTTTTTCGATCTTGCTCGCGATCGTTTTTTGTTTGAGTCTGGTCGCCGCCTCGCGAGCGGATGAGCTGGTGAAGCTCGATCCGCAGCAGCCGTATTCGGCCGAGCGATCGAATCCGGTGACTTACGACGTTGAGTTCCAGGTGATCGTGACCGCTCCGTACAAGACGAAGTCGTTGCGAGTCTGGCTACCGATTCCGCCGAGCGATCGCGGACAAGAATTGCAGTCGTCCGAACTGTCGACGTTTCCCGAAACGATCAAGCCGCAGGTCGCGGACGAGCCGCTGTTCGGCAATCGGTTCGCGTATTTCGAGTTCGCGAATCCGCAGGGCGCTCAGATCATCCGGCACAAGTTCCGCGTGAAGGCGTGGGAGTTGCGCTGGCAACTCGACCCGGCTCGTGTGCAAGTGGTGAAGCAGTGGCCGGCGAGCTTTGATCCGTTCCGCCGCAGTGAATCTCAAGCGGTTGTCACCGATTCTCGCTTTGAAAAACTTCTGGCGGAGATTCTGCCGCAACGACGCGGGCCGTTGCAGGATCTCGATTCGGTGATGAGCTGGGTCGATGGGCACTTCGCCTACGACCATGTGAACGCGTCGCTCAAGGCGAGTTCGGTTCACGCGATCGAGCAGCAGCGCGGACATTGCAGCGACTATCACGGCTTCTGTGCCGCGATGGGCCGGTTGCTCGGACAGCCGACGCGAGTGACCTATGGCATCAACACGTTCCCGAAGAATTCGCCATCGCACTGCAAACTGGAAGCATTCCTGCCGCCGTATGGCTGGGTGAGCTTCGATGTTTCGGAGACGCAGAAGTTGTCGCAGTTGATCCGCGCGGACAAGAAGCTGACCGACGCGGAACGCACCGAGTTGCTGACCGCCGCTCGACGTCGGCTCGTCAGTGGATACCGCGACAACACTTGGTTCCTGCAAACGCGCGGGACCGACTATGACCTCGTCCCGAAAGCATCCGCGCGAGTCCCTGTCGTCCGCACGATTTTCGCCGAGGCGGATGGTCAGCCGTTGCCGGAACCCGATCCGGCGAACTCGTCCGAGACGACATTCGCCTGGATGACGGCTCATCGATTTGAGTCAGATCGCACGGTCAAGTATCCCTTCACCAATTTGGAGAGCCTCCGCGACGGGAAATAGCAAATCAGCCGGAACGCGCTAGCGTCCGGTTCAACCGGGGCTAGCGCCCTGCGGCTGATTCGCGAGGTGCAAAGATTATTCTGAGGTTGTGTCATAAATCTGAAGTTGTCCGCTGGTGATCGTCTCTGGTTCATCGCATGACGGAAGTGACTCGAATCTTGTCTGCGGTGCAAGCGGGTGACCGCCAAGCAGCGGCAGAACTGCTACCGCTGGTTTATGACGAGTTGCGGAAGCTGGCGGCGGTGAGGTTGGCTCATGAATCACCCGGACAGACGTTACAGGCGACCGCTCTGGTCCACGAAGCCTATCTGCGATTGGTAGGGCCAGAGGACGATGCTCGGTGGGACAATCGAGGTCACTTTTTCGCGGCAGCGGCCGAAGCGATGCGCCGCATTCTGATCGATGGTGCTCGGCGGAAATTGAGTTTGGAGGCTGGTGGTCGCTTCACCCGGCGTCGCCTCAATCCTGAGCAACCGGATCCGTTGGACGAATCGGAAGAGCTGCTCGCTTTGAACGATGCTCTGGACCGATTGGCCACGATCGAGCCACGAGCCGCAGAGGTGGTGAAGTTGCGTTACTTCGGCGGCCTGACGGTGGCGGAGACGGCGGCGACATTGGGAATCTCCCCGCGAACAGCGGATGAAGATTGGTCGTATGCACGCGCCTGGTTGGTGGCTTCGATGCGGGATGAATGATTGGGTCCGCAGAACGCCGGGCGGTGCCGTTGTTCCTGGTTGTGTGCCGATGGGAATGCGAGTCATGGAATGACTCGCCTACGTCGCTCAGTCATT
>JAYVQJ010000378.1:0-2229 GCA_043777235.1 Planctomycetia bacterium | reverse complement strand
CCCACATCGCCGAAAGACGAACAAGACGGGAGTCCATTCAACGCTTAAACGTTTCAACGCAAAGGCGCAAAGGCGCAAAGAAATGTGCAGAGACTTTGAGAGGGGACACTTTGTCGCGTTTCTTGGCGACTCTGCGTCTTTGCGTTGAAAACCGCTCCGTTTGCAGCGTTTAGGAACGGGGCCGCAATAGCTTCCCGATGTTGCTGAGTGTCACTCGGAAAATCAGCCGGAACGCGCTAGCGTCCGGTTCGGAATGTCGATCGACTCTCGAACCGGTCGCTAGCGCGTTCCGGCTGATGAGTTTCCTGATATCGGGAAGTTATTGTGGCCTCATTCCTTAGCGATCAGACGGCGTCGCGAAGTCTTCCTTGAGCGCCTTCGAGACCTTGAGGACGTACTCGCCGTACTGCTCGTCCAATTCGGCGTAATTCGCGCCGGTGAGGACTTCGAGCGCGCGGGGGCGACGGCCCGTCTCCGCCTGGTTGTAGATCAGCCGCAGGTGTTCGATCAGGTCATCTCGGTAGCGGCCACCGTCATAGTGCATGAAGAAATGCACCAGCCCGGACGCTTGGCTGTAGTTGTTCTTGATTTGTGGATGCCTTTGGAAAGCATCCTTGCCCATCGCCGTGAACTCCGCCAGCGGCATGTAGTACGGCGGATCGGACAGTTTGCGAAACCTCGCCGCCACGAATCGCAGAAAGCGCGGATCGCCGAGACTGACCTCACCGTCCTCGACGCGAAACGACTCGATGTAGCAGGCGATCCCTTCGATCAGCCAAAAGTTCTCGTCACGTGCGATCACAGGACTGGGCTTGAGGTGCGCCGCCAACAACTGATGGGTCGCCTCGTGATACAGCGTCGGCTCGGCCGGTTCGTTCGGATTGTGATAGCTGTAAACGATCAGGTCATCGGTGTCGTACAAGCCGTTCGTGATTTTGATTTGGTCGCCGTATTTCTTGTGCAGCCGCAGGTTGTATTCGTCGCGAGATCGAAAGAAGTAAACCTGAAACGGCTTGGCGGCGGCTCGCGCGGCTGCGGTTGGGTTTTCAAACAGCATTTGCATTCGCTTCGAGTCGTTGAAGAAGCCGGCAAACGTCTGTTCGAAGAAGCGATGAAATTCCTCCAGTGACGACGCGAGCGCCACGCCCCGCTCCAAGCTGTAATTCGTCTTGAGCAGATAGTGCTCAGTGCGGATTTCCCAACTCTTGCTGAAGTCACTGCGAAGGTCGTTGTCACGTTCGGCCGAGACCCAGCGGTTGGCGTTGAAGCGTTCTCCCTTCTCGTAGCGAGCGACGTGCGTTGCCGGCAGCCAGCCCCACTGCGTCGTCCAGACTTCTTTGTTCTTGAGCTTCGTCGCCTCGAATTGCGAGACCCATTCTTCCTTGTATCGCACGAAGCCCAACAGTCGCCGGGCGCGTGCGTGATCCGAATCGTGAAACGCGACCTCGCGAATCAGTTGATAGGCATAGCTCGGCAGTTGCCCCTTCACCGCTTGCGCGGCGAGCTTGTCCAACTCGACCGCGTAGGCTTTGCGATATGTCCGCAGTTCCGTTTGCCACGAGAGCTCACCCTTTTCGGGAGGTGGAATGGGCTGCTGGACTGGCCGAGGTAACGGCTCGAACCGCAACACGTCGGGATCAATTGGCTGCGCAAGTTGACGAATCCGCGTTGCAATCCCGTTCAGATCGTTGAGCTCGCAGGTCTGAGCCAATCGCTCCAAATCGTCGGCAAAGATTCGATGGGCCTCGCGATGCAACGCCTGCAAGTTCGCCAGAGCACGCTCGGCCTTCGTGGTCTTGGACGGCTGCGCGATCGACCACTTGGGAGTGATCGCCAGCAAGACGACAGCCAGCGCTGCGCCGATCAAAGGCAGCGTCATTGGACGTCGTGAATGATTGCGAGAAGCCGTCATGGATGAACTTGGCGACAGAGTCTTTGTAGTTTCAGTAGTTCCAAGTCTCTGAAGTTTGCATTTGCTTTTACTCCGAAGGAGTTGCGACTCACAGCCCAGGGTTGCTCGCGCAGCGGGCTACCCTGGGTTGGAGATCGAAACGATCCTCGTACCCCGAAAGGGTTCCGTCATCGAGAATTCGCGGCTGACGCAACCCTTTCAGGGTAACTCGGACTCATCCTCGTCAACCCAGGGTAGCTCGCTTCGCGAGCAACCCTGGGCTATGTGGCGCAATCCCTTCGGGATAAAGGCCGTTCGGCTTCGATCAAACTTGGAAC
>JAYVQJ010000377.1:0-2231 GCA_043777235.1 Planctomycetia bacterium | reverse complement strand
AGTCGAAGGGGAACGGCGTCGATCCGCTGGACTTGATCGACAAGTACGGCACCGACGCCGTCCGCTTCACCATCGCCAGCTTCGCCGGCGAAACCCAGGACGTCCGCCTGCCCGTCGGCTACGAATGCCCTCACTGCGGTAATGTCATCCCGCAAACGCTGGAGCACCAAAAAGCCGTCCCCGGCGGCGGCGCGAAGCCCCGCGTCAAATGCGCGAAGTGCAAGACCGCCTCGCAATACTCTAGCCCCTGGTTCGAACCCGACGCCGGCGAACCCGTCGCTCGCGTCGTCAGCGAACGCTTTGAGTACGGCCGCAACTTCTGCAATAAACTCTGGAACGCCTCACGCTTCGCGATGCTCAATTTGGAGGGCTACACGCCTGGCAAAGTTCGTGGCTTGGATGTCTCCGACCAAATCAGCCGGCACGCGCTAGCGTCCGGTTCGAGCGGTGCCACGGGTTCGAGCGCCGATCAACCGTCCGAACCGGGGGCTAGCGCCCTCCGGCTGATGAACGCAGACGAACTCAAACTCGAAGACCGCTGGATTCTCAGCCGTCTGAGCTACGTCTCCAACGAAGTCACGTCAATGCTCGGCCGCTACCGCTTCGACGAAGCGACGCGCATCCTCCGCGACTTCGTCTGGAACGAGTTCTGCGACTGGTATCTTGAAATGATCAAGCCGCGTCTGCGCGATGAAGCATTGAAGCCCACCGCCCAGCGCGTGTTGGTTTCCGTTCTCGACACGATCCTGCGACTGCTGCACCCGTTCGCGCCGTTCATCACGGAAGAGTTGTGGCAACGGTTAAATGAGATCGCGCCGGTGAGGGGCCTGTCTTGTTTAACCGCAACGCCAACGGCGTGCGCGCCGGAAGGTGACATGGCCACGAGCGCCAACAGCCCCGCCGCAGCGCCCGCCCCGATGGGGCTGGGGTTAAACGAGCCGGCCGCCCCCAGCGTCATGATCGCCGCGTGGCCCGACGTCCCAACCTCCTGGCAAAACAAAGACCTCGAACGCCGCTTCGAGCGTCTGCAAGAAACGATCGTCGCCGTGCGAAACATTCGGGCGATGTACAGCATCGCGTCGGGCACACCGCTGAAGCTTCATATCCGCTGCTCGGCTGACATCGCCGCCGAGATGCACGACGTCGCCGAGCAATTCGAGAACCTCGCGAAAACTCTGCTCACCGCGGCTGGTGCCGAGGTCGAAGCTCCCACTTGCTCCGCCAGCTTCAACCTCAACGACGCCGACGGCTTCATCCCCCTCGAAGGCCACATCGACCGCGACGCCGAACTCGCCCGCCAACGCAAAGAGGCCGACAAGCTCCGCAAGTCGATCGAGTCCAACGAAAAGAAACTCCAAAACGAAGGCTTCGTCGCGAAGGCCCCGGCCGACGTCCTGCAACAAACCCGCGACCTGGTGGATAATTACAAGAAGCAACTCGCCAGCATCGAGCAGATCATCAAGGAGTTGGAGTAATCAACGCCAGCGAGGTCCGGAGATCAATCAATGCCGTTTGACGTTCAGATTCGCGAAGAAGCCGAACGCGACTTGGAGTCATTCCGAGCGTTTGAGCAAAATCGCATTTTGGACACCATTGAGGATCAGCTTAACCTATCAGCCGAATGTGCGAACTCGGAATCGAAAGCCGCTTGTGGGATTGGCTCCGAAGTTCGAGCACATACCTCCGGTGTGGAAATTGAAGATCGGAGACGTGCGCGTGTTCTACCACATCGATGCTGCGATTCAGGTTGTCCAAGTTCGGGCGATCCGACGCAAATTGCCGAATCAAACCACGGATCAAATCGTATGAAAACCATCTCTCTCGACGCAGCTCAAGCCGACTTGAATTCTCTCGTCACGGACTCACAATCCGGCCGTGTAGTCATTGAACGCAACGGCCGTCCGTCAGCGGTCGTCGTCGGCATCGAAGACTATGACGAAGAAGACTTGGCACTCGCCTCGTCAGATGAGTTCTGGCAAATGATTGACAACCGTCGCGCACCCGGACGTTCGGCTTCGATCAGCGAAGTGCGCGAACGCCTTCGTACAAAACAGTCCGGGTGAGCCATGCGAATTCCCGGTAAAAGAGTGACGCAAACACGATTGGTTCAGAATGGACGATTCGTTGTCGCCTTTGATGTGGAAATGGTGATCCCTTCGGATGATCCGTCCGAGTCGTGTCTCGAAGCGGAGACGGTCAACTTCTTGAAAGAAATTTCCGAACATACCGAG
>JAYVQJ010000376.1:0-2231 GCA_043777235.1 Planctomycetia bacterium | reverse complement strand
AATTGGCGGCGTGCGAGACGATCCCGAACAGCAGCGTTCCCAAATAAGCGGTGATGCCGCATCCCGTCAGCCAGCGTTTGATCATGACTCGCCTCCGTGTGTGACTCCGTGACGCAAGAGGCGGGCGAAATAGCTGAGACTTCGGAAAACGGTCAAGAGAGTTTGTTGGGGATGTTCCGGGACAAGGCAGCTCCGATTGGCGAGCGAAGATGGGTCGAAATCGAGTCCGCGCGGATTCTGTCGATTTCTCCGGCGGCTTCACCGTTTACACCTTTTTCGGAAACGGTTATATGTGCCCGCGTTTTGACGAAGCGTGTTGGGCGTTCTGTCAAAAGCTTTGAACAATTCCTCGGCCGAGTGGCCGTGACCGCGATGACGTGCGGGCGAATCCAGAGTGGGCCAGTAAAGCGATCAGCCTTTGGAGGGCTATTCCGTGTCTGTTGAAGAAAAAGTGATTGCCATCGTGTGTGAGCAACTTGGCGTTGCCAAAGAAGAAATCAAATCGGACAGCAAGTTCGTGGACGATCTGAAAGCAGACTCGCTCGACGTCGTTGAGCTTGTCATGGAATTCGAAGACGAGTTTGAAGTCACGATTCCGGACGACGACTACGACAAAATCAAGACGGTCGGCGACGCGGTGAAGTACATCACCGATAAGAAGAACGCTACCTAGCGACTCTGCAATGTCAGTCGATAAGCTGACGTTAGGGAAGCTGAGTCGGCCGCAGGCTGATTCCTCAGAGCGGACACTGGTCCGCTCGCCGCAGCGAGTCGCACACTGCGAAAATACGACGCCCAAGAAGGGCGCGTTCGATCAACCTGCGGCGGACGTACTGGCATTGGGAAGAGTACAAGGATGAGTCGTCGAGTCGTCGTCACTGGCTTAGGCGTGGTCACCTCATTGGGCTTTGAGGTTCCCGATTTTTGGGATCGCATCTGCGCCGGTAAGAGTGGCGTCGGCCAAATCGCGCGGTTCGATTGTTCGGACTACAAGGTCCGCTTCGCCGGCGAGATCAGAGACTTCGAACTCACCGAGCACATGCAAATCGACTCGAAGGACGTCAAACGACTCGATCGTTTCGTGCAGTTTGCAATGGCCGCTGCGGCGAAAGCCGTACGTCAATCGGGAATGGATTTCTCACAAGGGGATCAATATCGCAACGGCGTTTTGATCGGCAGTGGTATCGGCGGCCTCCAAGAGATCGAACAGCAGCACAATCAATTGTTTGATCGCGGTCCGTCCCGCGTCTCGCCATTCATGATTCCCAAGCTGATGGTCAATGCGGCCAGCGGAAACATTTCTTGCCACTATGCCCTGCGCGGACCGAACAGCGCTGTCGCGACCGCTTGTGCCTCGGCGACGAATGCCATTGGCGATGCGTTCCGTTTAATTCAACTCGATCACGCCGACGTGATGGTGACGGGAGGCAGCGAAGCCGCGATCACCCCGATGGGTTTGTCTGGCTTCGCACGCATGGCCGCACTGTCCACTCGAAATGAGGAACCGGAACGCGCCAGCCGGCCGTGGGACAAAGACCGTGACGGCTTCGTCATGGCCGAAGGTGCCGGGGTTCTCGTTCTCGAAGAACTCGAACATGCGAAGAAGCGCGGGGCCACGATTCTGGCGGAGATTTTGGGATACGGAATGTCGGCCGATGGCAACCACATGACTGCTCCCGATCCCGAAGGCCGCGGAGCCGCGCGCGCGATGCAATGTGCGATCCGCGATGCGAAGATCAATCCCAGCGATATCGACTACGTGAATGCTCACGGCACAAGCACGCCTCTGGGAGACAAAGCCGAAACGTTCGCAATCAAGACCGTCTTTGGCGATCACGTCCGCAAAATTGCCGTGTCGAGCATCAAGAGCCAGATGGGGCATTTGCTGGGTGCTTCTGGCGGAGTCGAGTTCGTGGCTTGTGTTCTCGCGTTGCAGAATCAAGTTGCGCCGCCGACGATCAATCTCGACAATCCCGATGAGGGCTGTGATCTCGATTATGTTCCGCATGAAGCTCGTCAGATGTCGATTCGCCGAATCCTGAAAAACAGTTTCGGCTTCGGCGGGCACAATGCCTGCCTCGTGTTGGAGCGCGTGATGTAACTAAGGGGCTGTGCATTTTTTGTTCTGGAAACTGCTGTTTGTCATCAAGTGAATTTGCCTTTATCCCAACGGGATTGCGCCACATAGCCCAGGGTTGCCGCGCATCGCGGCTACCCTGGGAAACGTCACC
>JAYVQJ010000375.1:0-8620 GCA_043777235.1 Planctomycetia bacterium | reverse complement strand
CGAGCGCTCCAGAACTCTCGACATTCAGGCGGTTGTGAAGCGCTCGCCCTCGCTGACGCTTCGGGTTACTTAATTTCCGGAGGCTGACCCCCTGCTCGATCACTCCTTCAGTGCCGACAGATGCTCGGTGCTCATCGAAGAAAACTCTTTATTGAGGTGATGGATGATGATCCCCATCACGAACACTCCGGTGAATAAATCCAAAAGCACGCCCAGCTCAACCATCATCGGCATCGCCTCCAGCAACAACAGTCCAAACAAAAAGATACCGTTCTCCAACAGCAGGTATCCCAGCACTTGCATGATCGCCTTGTGCCGAGTCATCAGCATCAGCGAGCCGGCCCACACCGTCGCTAGCGAAGCCGGGACAACCAACAAATCCGCGTGCTCGGTCGCCAGCGGCAGCGTCGAAGAGAACTCCAGAGCCAAACCGGTCCCGACCGCTGCCAGCAGCAACGATCCCATGTAGCTGACGACCGGCTTGTCTTCGTGCTGAATGTTCGCCTCGCGCATCGCTTTCACCAAGAACTTCGGAATCACAAAACCCTTCAACCCGATCGTGATCGCCATCAGCACGAAGCCGCGCACACCGATCTCCGAATGCACAAACAATGGAGCGACTCCCAGGACGATCCCTTGAAAGGCGACGGCAGTGATCACCGCTCGGATGCGGCTCACCCCCAGCGAAAAGAAGTTGATCGCCAGCACCAAGATCAACAGCGGATCGAGAAGTTGAGTCATCGGATTACCTCACCAACATCAAGATGCCGAACGACGACAACAAACACGCTGCCACCAACAACACCGGAATGTGCGGCAGCTTTAATCGAGCCATGATCGACTCGACGACGCCGATGCTGATCGTCACCAGCAACATTCCCGCGAGAAACAGCGGCCAATCCAGCCACACGAATCCAGTCGTCACCGGCATCGCCAAGCGGACGATCAACGCGCCAAACAGAAACAGCTTCAACGCTGCGCCGTACAGAATCATCCCGAACGCCGGCCCGCTGTGATCGAGCACCATGACTTCGTGGATCATCGTCAGTTCGAGGTGCGTGTTCGGATCATCGAACGGAATGCGGCAGTTCTCGACCAGCAGCACGATGAACCAGCTCAGCAACACCAGCGCGAGCGACGCCCCTTCACTCCCCCAGTGCGAAGCCAGAGAAGTCCCCAGCATCGACGCTAGATTCAACTCCCCCGACAGCTTCGCCAGCACCAGCAACCCCAAGAAGAACGCCGGCTCGGCCAAGCAAGCATACGTCACTTCACGAGCGGCCCCCATTCCCTCAAACGGCGAGCCGGTATCCAGCGCCGCCGACGCCGTGAAGAAACGGCTCAGCCCCAACAGATAGACCAGCAGAATCAAATCCCCCGTGAACGAAATCGGCGCGGCCGAGTCACCCAACGGGATCATCAACACCGCCAGCGCGGCGGTGACCAAGCCGACGACCGGCCCCGCGCGAAAGACCCACGTCGTTGTCGTGCTGAAGACCGACCCTTTGCGGAACAACCGATTGAGATCGTAATACGGCTGCAACAACGGCGGCCCGTTCCGTCCCGCGAACTTTGCTTTCGTCCGGTTGATGATCCCCAACAACAGCGGCGGCAGCGCGAACGCCACCAGCACATGCACCGCGTTGTGAATCATCGTTGTCATTGAAATTCTCTATTTGGAGTGCGGCGATTCATCGCCGCTTTGCCTTTTTGAATCAGAGACAAACACCCGTCGATTGAAAGCGGCTCCGCCGCAAAGGAAAGCGGTGATGAATCACCGCACTCCAAAAGGAAGACGGCAATCACCACAGCAACAGCGCCAGCAACGCTCCGAAGATGTAAAGCAAATACGTCTGAATTCTTCCTTGTTGAAACACACGGAACCACGAGAACTTGTCGGCCGCGAATCGGAACGTCGGCAGCACCGCTTCGTCGAGGACCGGGTCGAATACCTCGCTGTGAAAATCAGTTCGCTGTGGAAACAGCGCCACAATTTTCGGCCGTTGTGTGCGCGGACGCAGCGCCCAGCCGAAGAGGTTCACCAGCATCTCGGCGAACGACGACGAGGTGTATTGAATCCGCGGCGTCGGCGCGACGAACCCACAACCCCACGTCGAGTTCCTTTCGACGACGCTGCCGCGCAACCGAATCCACAGCAGCAGACTCGTCGCGGCCAGAGAGGAAACCAACACGATCGCCATCACGCTAATCCAATCCAGCGGAGCCAAAACCATCAGCCGCGATTCGACTCCGCCCAACTCCGGTGCCCACGCCGAGACCGCTTTCGCCAACACTGGTGCGACCAATGTCGGAGCGAGTCCGATTGTGAAACAACACGCGGCCAGCACGCTCATCGGCCCAATCATGCTCAGTCCCGATTCGTGAGCGTGCCGCGAATGTTCCGAGCGAGGCGTCCCCAAGAAGACCGCGCCGAACAGCTTGACGAAGCAGGCCACCGCCAACGCACCGATCATCGCGAGGATCGGAGCCGCCAGCGCCGCCGCAGCAAACGCCGAACCTTTGTCAGACTTCAGCGTGTCGAACAGGCCGAGATAAATCAGGAACTCACTGACGAACCCATTCAACGCGGGCAGTCCACACACCGCCAACGCGCCGATCACAAAGCAGATCGCCGTGCGGGGCATCCGCTTCGACAAACCGCCGAGCTGATCGATCTCGCGCGTCTCGACGCCGTGAATAATTGACCCCGCGCTCAAGAACAACAGCCCTTTGAACAACGCATGATTCCAGACGTGCAACAGCGCGCCACTTAGTCCGAGGATGACCCACTCGGCCCGATTATGCGACCGGCCGAGCAACGCCAAGCCGATTCCCATCACGATGATGCCGATGTTCTCGATGCTGCTGTAAGCCAACAGGCGTTTGAGATCATGCTGCCCGATTGCGAATGCAATTCCCAACACACCGGAGATCGCGCCCAGGCCGAGCAAGATCCCGCCCCATTCGACTGGCGGATGCGGGATCAGCGATGTGACACGCACGATCCCGTAAATCCCCATCTTGATGATGACCCCCGACATGATCGCCGAAACGTGACTGGGTGCGTTCGCATGAGAGCTCGGCAGCCACACATGAAACGGCATCAATCCCGCCTTCAACCCGAATCCGATCACGGTGAAAACGAAGATCGCCGTCGCCATGCCGTGTGTCAGCGAACCGTCTTTGAGCGGCTCCAACGTGAACGACCCGCACGCCGCGTGCAGCAACGCGAACAGTGCGAACAGCGAAACGGTCGCGAACTTTGTGGATACCAAATACAGCCAACCCGCGGCACGAATTTCTGGTAGATGATCCTCGGTCGCCACCAGGAAGAACGCCGACAGCGCCATCACTTCCCAGCCGAACATGAACAAGATGCTGTTGCGAGCAATCACCAACAACGCCATACCGGCCGGTAGAAGTCCATAAAACAACCGCAGCTTGCGACCGTTCGTCAGGTGCTCGGCCTGCTTCCAATAGCCCAGCCCATAAACACTGCCGAGCATCGAGACCAAAAAGATCGGCACCAAGAACAACGCCGACAGGCCGTCCATCGCGACATGAAACTCAGCGCCCGGAATCGCCCACGGCCGCACGATCGGTTGTGCATCACCCGTTATCCAAAAGACGCCGACGCCGCTCAAACCGCAGATCGATCCGGCCACAGCCAGCAGCACGCTCAGCCATTGCCCGATGCACGAAGAACGACTCACAAAGAGTCCGGGAACTCCGCTGACGGCGGCGATCACAATTCCCAGCAAGACCAACTGCTCGCTCATGACGTCTGTCCTTCAACGTCGAGACTCCCAGGCCGGCAGCAATCATTTCCATTGCCGACGCAGATTGATAGTCGGAGTACCTCGTGCGCCAGTCAACGGTCTCGCCGAAGCTTTCGCCTTCGACTGGATGACAAACTTGCAATTCGGCGCGACCGAGAACCGGCGGCGATGATCAAGCGGCGCGGCGACTTTTTCTGGCGGACGTGGGATCGGAACCGAGCGGCGAGAAGCCATCCAGACCGGCGATTGTCAGCTTGCGGCCCGATTCGATGAACTGACGTTGCAGCTCCAGCATTTTTCCCATCGCCGTATGATCGACGAGCCGGGCATGAGTGAAGTCAATTGTGACTTGCGCAGCCGGCCCAAGAATGTCGATGCGGCGTTTGAACGAGATCCAATTGCTGAAGAGCAGCGGGCTGTGAACCATCACCTGAGCCGCCTCGTCGTTCGACGTGACATCAAGTGCCGGCTTGAACAACTTTCCGAGATTCGCGCCGTTGATGATGTTGATCAGCAACTCGGCAGCCATGCCGACGAAGATGCCATCCAACAAGTGTCCTTCGGGAATGATGAAGCCGATCGTCAGGCAGAAAATCAAGAATTGTTCTTTGCCGACACGCCACATGTGCAGGAACTCTTTGGGTGACGCGAGGCGGAACCCGGCGAAGACCAGCATCGCTCCCAGCGCGGCCAGCGGGATCATCTTGACGAGCGGTCCGGCAAGCAGAATCGCCAACAACAAGCACAAACCATGAAAGGCGTTCGACAGGCGAGTTCGCGCACCGTTGCTGATGTTGGCCGAGCTGCGAAGAATTTCGCTGATCATTGGCAGGCCACCGATCAGCGACGAGACGGTATTCGCGATACCAACGCCCAAGACGTCGCGGTTCATGTTGGTCTTCCGCTTCCAAGGATCGAGCAAATCAATCGCCTTGGCCGACAGCATCGACTCCAATGTCCCGACCAGAGCGAACATGATGATCCACTTCAACGACGTTGAGTCCGTCATCCGCGAGAAGTCGGGAAACACAATCGCGTCCGATAACTTTGCCGGTAGATTGACGAGTTGATCGGTCGGGAGTTTGAAGAACTGCCCCAGAGGAATCGCGACAATAAGCACGATCAATTGCGCGGGAACTTTTCCAATCGCGGCAATACGAGTCTTCAGCCACGGGTAGGAGAACATGATTGCCAAGCTGATCAATCCGATGATGGCGACCTGCGAATTCATGTTCGAGATTGATGCCGGGATCTTGCTAAAGCTGAGAAGTGCGCCTCCTTTGGGGGCGATGCCACCAAATACGGGATGAATCTGTTTCGAGATGATGATGATGCCAATCGACGCTAGCAGCCCATGCACTGGGGCCATCGGACAGAACTCGGCCAAAATTCCGGCGCGAAAGAGGCCAAACAAAATCTGAAGCACGCCGGCTGCGACACCGACGGCCAGCACCAGCCGATATGCCTGATCGTTCATTGCCGGATCGCCTCCGGCTCCTTGCACATAGCCGAAGTCGACCATCGCTCCCAGCACGATCGCGATCATACCGGCGGCCGGACCTTTGATCGTCAGTTCCGAATTACTGAAAAATCCGGTGATGATTCCGCCCAGCACGGCCGTCAGCACGCCAGCGATCGGCGGAAAGCCGCTCGCCTTCGCAATGCCCAAGCACAACGGCAGTGCGATCAAGAAGACCAGAAAACCGGAAACGGCATCCGTCTTCCACGAATCACTCAGCCGAGGCAGCGCACTGCGCGAATCACCGCCATGCGCGGGCGATGAAGTGGGTGCGTTCGGATTGTCAGTCGTCATCTGAGTTACTCCTTTTTGTTCGATGGCCTGTCCTGATCGTCAGCCATTTCGGATTCTTCGGTCGTGTCTGGTTCTGACTGCGTTTCAACTTCGGAAGGTGCGAGCGTCTTGCGACGCTGTTCGAGCAGTACGTTCGCTGCGTGGTAACGGGACGCGATGTTGGGCTGAGGAATCAGTCCGCCGATCAAAATCAGTGCGGCCAAGGCCAGCACGGCGTAGCGTTCGCGGACGCGGATCTTCAACGAGACCGATGAGACATATTTCTTCCCGGTGAAGAGCCGGAAGTACGCATTCACGACGGCGATGCCATTGAGTGCCGCGGCCAGCACGACCGCCACGCCAACGTGCGGGTACGCATGCACGGCACCATCCACCAATAGCTCGCTGCCGACGAAGCCGAACGTGCCGGGAAAGCCGACGCTCGCCAAGCCCGTCAGCACGAAGCACATCGCGAGGTTCGGCGTGTGCTCGTAATGACCTTGATACTCAGCCAACGACAACCGACCGCAGCGCGCCTCCAACGCTCGCAGCGTCAGACCGAATCCGCTGAGCGCCAGACAGGACGACAACCAAACGCACAGCGCGCCGGTCAGACCGATCGGCGTCACCATTTCCAATCCGACCAGTACCAAAGCCGAGTGACTCAGAAACAAGTAGCAGAAGAAGCGCCGAGCTTCGCGCTGAACCAGCGCCATGCTCGCCGCATAGACCGCCGTCACCAGCGACAGCACGCCGATGCTCTGCAACACCCAGTCGGGAGCGATCGGCAGCACGAGCCGCACGGCGGCATACGCACCGCGAATCGGGGTCGCGAACAGCAGCGCGGTGCCGAACGTCGCGTGCTCGAACAAGTCGGTCATCCAGCAGTGAAACGGAACGATGCCGCTGCGAATCAAGACGGCCGCCAGCAACGGCGCGATCGCCCACCAGGAATGAACTTGCTGAGTTCCTTCACGCTCGACGAACACCCAACCGAGCACCATCAGGCCAACGAACAAGCCCATGTGAATGACATACACACGCGTCGGTTTGCCGCGTGCTCGCAATTCCTGATACGGCGGGATTGTCCCGGCCGCGAGCAGTCCGATCACCAGCCACGGTTCCTGGCAACTAAACAGCGCAATGACCAACCCCTCGGAGACCAAGGTCCAGGCAAACGAGAACCGCCGAATCTTCGTCCGCAATGTCGCGACCATCGTCAAGAAATACAGCAACGCGACCAGCGGAATCAGCGGCGAGCTGAGTTCATCGATGACGAAAATCTCGCGGCCAAACAATCGAGTCATCAGGTGCCAGTGATCTTCCGCCTCTGACGCACCGAGGAACCCAAAGTCCAGCCATTCACCGACGGCGCAAAACAGAGCCAGCCCGGAAATCACGACAGACCACTGCCGCGACCGATCCGCGTCCCGCAATCGGCCCACCCAAATGGCTCCGATCAGCGGGATCAAGATGGCGACCTCGATCCAAGGAAAATGCAGTTCGCTCAAAGTAGTTCTTCCAATGATTCCGGAGTCGGTGC
Source organism: Planctomycetia bacterium (assembly GCA_043777235.1). Lineage (GTDB taxonomy): Bacteria > Planctomycetota > Planctomycetia > Planctomycetales > Planctomycetaceae > SXKJ01. Next base: position 1,506 of record JAYVQJ010000375.1, on the reverse strand, counting down.
GATTTGCTCGGACTCACGCGATTGGCTTCCGGCCAGAAAATCAGTCCAGCGCCGTTCCAGCGCATCGCAACCGCGCAACAATCGCAGGAACGGCTGTACGAGGAAGTCGGTCAAGAACGCATCCAGATAACCACGCTCCAACGCCAGCCGATAAAACCAAACGTGCCACCGCGCGGGAATCCGACGCTCCCACGGACCTTGCCGATGCGGCAAGCTCGCCCCGATCGCGTTCTCCAACGTGCTGTAATCCAGCAGCAACGTCGGAGCTCTGACGAACTGCAACGTCCGCAAGCAGCCGTGTCCCAGAATGTGCATCAGCGTCAGATATCTCAGCACATATCCCAGTGTCGTCAGACCGGTGAAATGAATAATGAGCGACGTCAGGCCGATCTCCGCCACGATGAATCCAACCTGCGACAGCGACGCGAACGAGAGCGCCGACTTGATGTCCGTCTGCACGCGACCAGTAAACGAAGCGAACAATGCGGTCAACAATCCCTCTAGCACCACGACTGCTGCCAGCCACGGAGAGAGATCCAGAATCGGACTGACTCGCAACAGCAGGAACGCTCCCAGGTGGACCGAGAGTGCTCCGTAAAACACGGCACTCGACGGTGTCGGGCCTTCCATCGCTCGTGGCAACCAACCGGAGAACGGCACGAGCGCCGACTTCCCCATCGCTGCGATTAACACCAACAGACCAACGAGAAACGCTTGATGCTCGGTGAGCGATGCCACCCCCTCTGGCCACGGACCGGCTCCCAGCATGTGAGCGAACTCACCTTCACCCTTCATGCCGTGCAAGACCACCGATGCAATCAATAACGCCGCGTCAGAGATTCGATAAACGCACCAAACATGCAAGCCATTTTTCACGGGCCCATGCCGCTCGTGGTAGTACGCCACCAACAGCGCCGACGAAAGACCAACCAACTCCCAACCGGCGAAAAGCGTCTCGATCGTCCCCGCCAGCGAGGTCACGATCATCCCCAGCACGAACAACGAGAAGAACACAAAGAATCGATTGAAGCCCGGCTCGCGGTGCATGTACTTGTTTGCGAACGCTCCGATCGTTCCGCACAACAGAAACGTCAGAACAACAAACGGCACCGAGAGCCGATCGAAGACGAATTCGATTTTGAAATGGTAATGCGTGATGTGAACCCAGCTCCCCAGGACGACCGGCACATGCCGCTGTCCGAATGACAGCATCAAGCCGAGAATTGCCAGTGCCGCCAACAGCCCAATCACGACCAACCATTGCACGCAACGACCGATCGCTCGCTCGGTGAGCGGTTTTCCGAGCAGCGACGTCAGCCCCAGAGCCAGCACCATCACAAGCGGCGCGCCGACGACTGTCAGGCCGAGAATCAAAAAAAGGGAGTCGCGAGTTTCTTGACTCAACATGCTTCCAATTCAATTTCAGTAGTTCCAAGTTCGTGACGTTTGCGTTTGCCATTACTCCGAAGGAGTTGCGTCTCACAGCCCAGGGTTGTTCGCGCAGCG
>JAYVQJ010000374.1:0-2235 GCA_043777235.1 Planctomycetia bacterium | reverse complement strand
GCTCCGTTGGTCTCGATTGAGAGCAGCGACGACCGAGCCATGCTCGTGTTGGGAGACGACAAATTCGGTGCTCACATCACGCTCATCCGCGAATCGGGCCGGTTCGTGATCGACGAACTGATGCTGATCACCGGCACGATGCCGCGCGATCATGTCGAATTGAAACGCCACTTGCGAATACATATTTCGACTTACGGAGTCGAAAAGCAGACGCGAGCAGAGATCAAACCCATCGGCGGCGAGCGTTAATTTCTGGCGTGGTCCAAAGGCCGACATCCCAGCATCCGGCCGTCAACTTCCCCGCGACGAAGGATTCCAACGATGGCCGATTCACCGCCGCAAACACGGAGATTCCGCCACGGACTCTGGTTGGCACTCTGCCTGACGTGTCTTGGCGGGCTCTTGGCCGATGAAGGCGAAGCGGTGCGGCTGACCTACAAATTTCAGCCCAACGAGTCGCTCCATCTCGAGTACAAGCAAGACATGACGATGGAGTTTCGTCATCCCGATTTCAAACATCCGCGCAAGATGGTGAGCCACGTCGTCTCCAACAAACATCTGCGAGTGATCTCGGTGGATGCCAGCGGCAATGCGCTCGTCGAGCCGGTGATCGACCGCACACGCATGAGCAGCCAGCAGGACGACGATGACGAATCCAAATTCGACACGGCCGACGACCCGGAGAGTTGCCCGGCTCAATACCGCCCGCTACTGGCGACGGTGGGTCGGCCGCTGGTGCGAATCCAATTTGCTCCCGATGGCAAACTTCTTCGAGCCACAAGCCTGATCGGTGACAAAGACGTCGCCGAGGATTTCAAAAAAGATCCCACGTTGAATTTCTTGATCGTGTTCCCGGATCGCGCCGTTCGAGCCGGTGACAGTTGGAAAGACGACTACGAAGCGGTCGTGCAACTCGACAAGACGCTCAAGCAAGGGGTCAAAATGCGCCGCGAGTACCGACTCTTGAAGCTCGACGGTACTCAGGCCGAGATCGAATTGAAGACCGCCTGCCTGACGCCGCTCCGCGATCCCCTGGTCGAAATGCAAATCGCCGGCCGATTACTCACAGGAAAGATCGTCTTCGATCATCAGCGGGGACAGATCGTCTCGCGTGAAATGCACGTCGACAGCCAAGTCGTCAACGGGGCTGGCCCTAAGACGTCGGTCAGCACCGTGATGACGCAGTCCGAACGTGCCGTCCCGAATCCCAAGCTCGCCAAACGCGAGCCGTGACCGCGAGGAACTCCGATCGAATGATTAAGCGTCACGAACTTTCTCGACAGTCCGAAAGCTTGTTGTTCGCTGCGCGCAAAGTCGCGGAAGACAACGACGCGGTCGCTGTCGTGATGCTCGCCGAGCTGCCGTACAACTTCGCCGAGTTGCGTGACTCGCTCAAGAAGACGCGGCTGATCGTCACGTCCGACAAGTCCGACGTGCAGCAAGCCGCTCGCGAGGACGAAGTCGCGCTGGTGCCGCTGCAAGATGAGCCGCAGACTCGACAATACCAAGTCACCCAAGCGTTGCTCGAAGCAATCAGCGACGAATTACTGCGCAGCGGTGACGCGGTCGTCGCGGTCTACGCCGGCTTCGACAAGCAAACGCTCGACACGCTGACGTACATCCGATTGGGCGAGCATCTGACATCGCTGACCGCGCGCGACTTGCAGATGCTGGAGACTCAAGTACCGCTGGAAACGTTGCGGCAAGTGACCGACATCGCGATCGAGATCGGCCGCGAAGGGCGCGAAGGCAAACCGGTCGGAGCACTCTTCGTCGTCGGCCAGCACCGCAAAGTTCTGGAACTCTCGCACGAGCAGATTCACGATCCATTCCGTGGATACGCTCGCAAAGAGCGGCTGATGCGATCGCCGCGCGTGCGTGAAAGCGTCAAAGAACTCGCGCAGATCGACGGCGCGTTTGTGATCTCCGCCGACGGAGTTGTCATCTCGGCCGGCCGCATCCTGGATGCTCCCGCCAGCGGCGTGACGTTGTCGAAAGGGCTTGGTGCTCGGCACTGGGCCGCAGCAGCGATCTCGAAAGTCACGAAAGCAATCGCGATCGCCGTCTCACAATCGACTGGCACCGTGCGGCTGTTCCAAAACGGTCACGTCGTCCTGCGGATCGAACCAATGGACCGCACCGCCATGACTTGGCACGACGTCACGACCGAACCGCCGCCGATGACCGACTGAGAGGCTGTCCGAGAAGGTTTGAATTGTGGGACAAGGAGTTACG
>JAYVQJ010000373.1:0-2235 GCA_043777235.1 Planctomycetia bacterium | reverse complement strand
TGACTGGTCTACTTTCTCCGCGTTCGGAACTTTGCGTCTGACTCGATACGCTTCGGCGACACAAGCAACCGATGGGGACGATCGGGTAATGATTGGTTCCGTCGAACAAACTCGACTTCAAGGGATCATTGGGAATGGCCACTGCAAGCACCGACCTGCTCGATTCAAATGATCCGAGCCTCTATCAAATCATCACTCACGGGCACGGTCCCGTCGGGCGGTTGCCGATCACCGAAAGTATGTTGCTCGACGAACCGAGCGGAACCATGTTCGGCCTCACTCAAGCGGCCGGCATGGGTTGGGATCCGGCTCAGTTGGGTCGGCCGCAGTACTTGATCATGAGTACTCAAGGTGGAGTGCGCGGCGAGGACGGCAAGCCGATTGCGCTCGGCTATCACACGGGACATTGGGAAGTCGGGCTGCTCGTGAAGGCGGCGGCAGAGGAATTCAATCGGCTCGAAAAACTGCCGTTTGCGGCGTTCGTCAGTGACCCGTGCGACGGACGCTCGCAAGGGACGACCGGCATGATGGACAGTCTGCCGTATCGCAATGACGCGGCGATCGTGCTGCGGCGATTGATTCGTTCGATGCCGACTCGCAAAGGAGTCGTCGGTGTCGCGACGTGCGACAAAGGTCTGCCGGCGATGATGCTCGCTCTCGCGGCGATGCACAATCTTCCGGGTGTCATCGTCCCCGGCGGAGTCACTCTGCCGGCTGACGACGCCGAAGACGCCGCGAAAGTTCAAACGCTCGGCGTGCGATACGCTCATGGCAGCGTGACGATGGACTACGCGGCCGAGATGGGTTGCAAATCGTGTGGCAGTGCCGGAGGCGGTTGCCAATTCATGGGGACCGCCGGCACATCGCAAGTCGTTGCCGAAGGATTCGGACTCGCGCTCCCGCACACGGCATTGATGCCGTCGGGGCAGCCGATCTGGTTGGACGGCGCAAAGCGAGCCGCTCGCGCGGTGATTGCTCAAGAAGCGGCTGGCATCACGATGAAGGACATTCTGACCGAAGACGCTCTGCACAACGCGATGGTCGTTCACGCGGCGTGCGGCGGTTCGACAAATCTCGTGCTGCACATCCCGGCGATTGCGTTCGCGGCCGGACTGAAACGTCCGAGCGTCGCCGATTGGAACCGCATCAATCGCCAAGTCCCGCGACTGGTCGACGTTTTGCCGAACGGCCCCGTCGGCCACTGGACCATTTGGATGTATCTGGCAGGTGGCGTCCCCGAAATGATGCTGCACCTGCGCGACATGGGCTTGCTCAAACTCAACGCCTTGACTGCGACGGGGCGACCGCTCAGCGAGGTGCTCGATTGGTGGGAGCATTCCGAACGCCGCGCCGTGTTGCGAAAGCTGCTGCAAGACAAGGACGGCATCAATCCGGACGACGTGATCATGTCGGCGGAACGTGCTCGGTCAAAGGGACTGACGAGCACCGTTTGTTTTCCGATCGGCAACATCGCGCCGGAAGGAAGTGTCATCAAGGCGACCGCGATTGATCCGACGGTTGTGGATGGAGACGGCGTGTACCGCAAGCTCGGCCCCGCGAAAGTCTTCACGTCGGAACGCGCCGCCGTCGCGGCTGTGAAGGGACGCGGGACGAAGACGATCGAAGCCGGCGACGTCATCGTCGTCATGTGCCGCGGCCCGATGGGCAGCGGCATGGAAGAAACCTATCAGCTCACGTCGGCCCTGAAATATGTGTCGTGGGGCAAGACGGTCGCACTCATTACCGACGCCCGTTTCTCTGGCGTTTCGACCGGAGCCTGTATCGGACACGTCGGCCCCGAAGCATTGGCCGGTGGTCCGATCGGCAAGCTGCGTGACGGTGACATGATCGAGATCATCATCGACCGCAACACGCTCGACGGCAGTTTGAATTTTGTCGGTGACGCGACGCGTCGATTCTCGCACGAAGAAGGAGCGAAGACTCTCGCGGCTCGTGAACCGGATCAACCGTTGCTCCCCGATCCGCAGCTCCCCGACGACACGAAAATCTGGGCGCTGCTGCAACAACTCAGCGGCGGAACGTGGGGCGGGTGCGTCTACGACGCCGAAGCGTTGGCACAGCGACTTCAGACTCCCAAACAAATCTGATACGCATTCCAAGAAGGCTCATCCGGTGATCCAGGGAGGTCACTTCGGCGGACATTTTTTGCCACGGATGAAACACGGATTGAACACCGATCAGGACAGGAGACAGGAATTGGAAAAGCCGAAGAAG
>JAYVQJ010000372.1:0-2237 GCA_043777235.1 Planctomycetia bacterium | reverse complement strand
TCGTCCGGCCAGTCTTCTCGTGGACCATCGCGGTGAGCGCGGCAATGGTTTCGCTGAGTCCGCCGGGCGTTCGGCAGAGAACTCGATACGCGGCTTTGACCTCTTCAAATTCTTCGCGAGTCAGCCCGGCGCGGCGCATTCCAATGCGGTTGATCCCCACGCACAGCCCGCGATTGTCGAGCATGAAATAAGGAGCGACGTCCTGAGTGACCATCGTTAGTCCGCCGATCATGGCCAACTCGCCGATGCGCACGAACTGATGCACGCCGACATTGCCAGAGATCACGGCCTTGCGACCGACTTCCACATAACCACCGAGCAACGCGCCGTTGACGAGAATCACGTCATCGCTCACTTGGCAGTCATGGCCAATGTGCGCGCCTGCCATGACATAGCAGCGCTGTCCGATGCAGGTGACGGATTCCGCTGTCGAGCCGCGATGCACCGTGACGTGCTCACGCAGGACGGTTCCGTCTCCGATGCGACAATAACTGATGTCGCCGCGAGATTTCTGATCCTGCGGCAGATCGCCCACGACCGCTCCGGCGTGAATTTGGCAGTCGCAACCGATCTCGGTGTGTCCCAAGATTTGAGTGAATGGTCCGATCTTTGTTCGAGCACCAATGCGTGCCGGACCCTCGATGACACAATACGGCCCAATCGTCGCGGTCGCATCGATCCGTGCTTCCGAGTCGATGATGGCTGAAGAATGAATGGGCATGTTTGCCGAACTAAGAACGCGCAGCGACGCGCTGGGCAAAACCAAGCGAACGCCGGACGCGAGGGCCAATCGTTTCCACACGAACGCAAGCCGGATCACATCACGGCTCGTCGCGGAACGAGGCTACACTCGCCAAACACAAAGCTGAGCAAGACGGCGACAAGAGGGCGTCGCCGATGATGACTCTCGCCCAACGGTGGTGACTCCCATCAAGTGGGAATCGACGAACACGAGCGGCACATGGCCCATCGAAAAGGGACTCACGCCGTCCAAGGCCACTAGCTCACCAACGGTGGGTGCGGCGGAGCCAACAATGGACAGCTTGCCGAAAGGCGTTTCATCCGGCGTGACGGGATGCTCCGAGTCACTGGGTCGAATCGGGCCACGATCAATGTCGTCGGCCGGTCGAATCCCCAGTAGCAAGACATGCCAAGCCTGCGCTTCCGCGAGACTTTCGATCGGCGTCCCACGACACTCGCCGTCCAAATCCGGGCAGGGAATGGGCGCGTGAATCGACAGCAGAATCAGCAGCCAAGCGACGCCCGTTTTCATCACAACTCAATTGCTCCCGACCCACGCGGATGACAAATTTGCAGCCCCGACCTAAACGGCCCAGGCAGCCGAAATCTATCGCATCGCCATTATTCGGCAAGCGTTCATGGGCCTCCCTGCCCGTCCAACGCACCGTCAACGTTCACTCGCGATGCAGACTGTCGCCGTAGCGTCGCTTCTTTCGTCGGCCCGCTGCCATTGGGTTTTGCATTCCATCGCCGACGATCGTCAAGTGGCGATGGGAAATTGAGCGCGACAGAAGTAGGCTGTTGGAATTGGTAGTCTGGCGCATTGATGACACTTGAAACTCTGACAACGAACGTGATGGGCACACGATGAACGGGAACTTGCTGCGCGAATTGATTGTTCGTTGGCGGGACGATCCGGGAGCGACGTATCGCACTTGGTTTTTGTGGGAGGAGCGGCTGAAGAACTTTCGGTCGATCCGTCGCGGACTGGCTGAGGTTGTGTCGGAGATCGAGGCCGAGACGTTCGGCAACGTCTATAAAGGCTCGTCGTTGGAGACGGTCGTCGGGTCGATTGCCGAGCAGCGGCAGATTTTCAAAGGGGCGGATCACGCGTTTCTCTGGAAGCCGAAGCTGCGGATTCCCGACATCTACGAGAGCCGCGAGAACCAACTCGCGTTCGGCCGGTTCTTGCACAACTGCTCGTGCTGCAACACGGCAGATGCCGTGCTGGCGGCGATTCGCGCGCTGGACAAATGCAAAATCAAAGGGCTGGGGCCGGCCGCTGCGAACTTGTTGTACTTCCTGCATCCGACGTTCGTGCCGCCGTTCAACACGGCCATTGTCAACGGCTACAACGCGCTGATGGGAGCGAAGGTCAAGCTGGGCAAGTGGGACGAGTACCTCGCGCTGCGCGAAGGGATGATCCGCTTGAATGCTCAGCATCGCGATTTGTTGTCGAACGATTTCGGAGCGATTGCCGGATTGCTGTTCGACAT
>JAYVQJ010000371.1:0-2244 GCA_043777235.1 Planctomycetia bacterium | reverse complement strand
GCGACGCCGGGCCACACAAATTCGGACACGACCAGGTCACGGAACGCCCGCGCCGCAACTCGGGTACTGAGCCACATTCGCCGTGACTCGGCCGCCGCAATGTGAGCAGACCGCTGGATCAACAGCGGCTGCCGGCGTCGCAGAGCCTTCTTGCAACTTGCGATCCATCTCCTGCTCGGCCAGCGTGAAGACCTTGTTGGCCATGCCACGCATCCGCAAGAGGCCGGCGATCATAGAAATGAACACGACCGCAAAAATGACAACGAACAAGATCCCAAAAACCACGAACAAAATCTGGAAGGTAGAGATCGAGATCATCGCGGTGGCTCCTCGGTTCAAGACGGAAATCTTCACAAGCAGTGATTGCCCAACTGTCGGTGGCAGCTTCATTCTGTGCGGCTTCAAAATTGGCTCGGCGATCATCACGCGCGGGCCTCGCTGGTTGCAACAGAGGGCGGCTCATGCACAGGTCATTCGGATTGTCGTCCGGGCTTCTTGGCCGGAAAACGAAACGCTGAGCAGCTCGTCAATCGGCGAGTGTTGAACGGGCTCTGCCTCTGCGGTCCAGTCCAGCAGCGGGGTCGGGAGACCCGCGCCGAGCGCGGAGTTCCGTTTCAACTCAGCCGATCTCTGACGCGATTCGAGTGGAACACGGACTTGCGGAAGCGTCAGACGTAGAGCAACCGGCTCGCCGACTGGCGTTTGAGCCGAACATCACCGGCGAGCCGGCTTGAGTTTGTCCCGACAGGGACATCCGAAAATCGCCCAGCACCTCGGTGCTGGGTTGATGGATGAATGCGACCTCGTGAGTCCCGTGAGGGACGAAAGACAGCGGTCCATGTTCTGTCGTCCCTCACGGGACTTGCTCGTGACATTCGCCTCGCCCCCAGCACGGACGTGCTGGGCTATTGTCGAGTCGTCCCTGGCGGGACTTGCCGGCCGTGAAATCGCTGGCGAGCCGGTGGGCGTCAGCCCTCGGACTCATCCGCGTTGTGAATTGTCCGGGGGCGAACGCCGCCCGGCTCGTCGACTGGCGTTTGAGCCGAACATCACCGGCGAGCCGCCTGGGCGACGGGTTTGGAAACCACTTCGAGTTCCTCAACGCCGTGAGCGCGTCGAGGAACTCGTTGTCGTTATCGGGTGGCCCAGCTTGCTTCAAGCTGGGTGCCGAAGGCACAAGAAACTCAGAGTTGACCTTCAAACGAGAACCACGTCATTCCCTGATTCGATGTCTGTCCTGAGTTTCTTGTGCTGCGCTTCAGGCACGCAATGCAGGTCGAGTCATATCTGAGTCATTGTTTGAATGAGCATGTCACAGACCACATCGGCGCGAAGCAGGTCATCGTCGAATGCCGTCGTGTCGCGCAACACCACGGACAGCGCATAGCCCGGCGAGTCAATCTGGCCAGAAATTGTCATGGCAGCTTTTTGTTTTTTGGATGCGGACTTATTGACTTCCGTCCCGCCGAAACCATGTGTCGCAACGTATTTCTGCGCATCGTTCAGTCGGGCCGAAACTTTTTTATAGAGAAGTGGCCAGACGATGTCTTCCAAAGTTCCGGTCGTCTCTCCGGGAGCGGAGAAGACACAACCGCCCGCTGAAAACTCTCCGTCACGGACAACCTTGTCGGGCGAATTCACCGTCAACGCGCCGAAGCTGGGAAGGACTGGAGTCAACACAGTTCCAAACTCGGTACGCCAATAATTGGATTTGGCATCGATCCCGTCGAGATCGGCATCACCGACAAAAATCACGCCGAATGATGCCAATCCGATATCAGCCGCGCCCGGCAACGAGAGTTCGACCACGCTCGCCAGAAAATCGCGGATTGCGTCCGCATGTTGATTGCCGAGACATCGAAAAAATAGCAAAAGTCGCTGCGGTGGTTCTTCAAGCGTAAAAGCGGCTTCGAGGATCGGTGGCGACTCTGCGATGAATGCGCCTTTGTTCGATCCCGTACTCCGAAAACGGCCTCCCTCGACGTCGCGATTCTGGTAGCGCTTGACGAGGAAGTTTCTCAGCGGAACTGGCTGATAATTGCCCAGAGTCTCTTCAAAGGGCTTGGCTCCGGTTGACTTGAGCAATCGGCCGAGAAACGCGATGTCGTGTGGCCCTTCACAGAGAATGAAAATCGGTTTCATGCTTCTGGCGAACCTCCGCGAAGATCAACGTCGGCAATGTCGAGGAGTCGATCGAGCCGCGAACCTTCGTAATGGTAGGCCACCGGACGACCTTGCTCGGTG
>JAYVQJ010000370.1:0-8677 GCA_043777235.1 Planctomycetia bacterium | reverse complement strand
GCAGTTGACCGAGAACCATGACGCCCTTGCGAGCCGGTGTCGCTGGCTTTTGCTTCCGAACGATCTTGCACAGACCCGGAATCGCGAACAGCCCCGGACCCTTCTTGCCCAGTGCCTTACCGACTTCGCTACCCAGCGCGTCGAACACGGACTGCACTTGCTTCTTGTTGAGACCAGTCGTCTCGGCAATGTTCGCAAAGATTTCGGATTTGGACGGAGCCTTAGCAGCCGATTTGGCCATGATCAGTAACCCTCCTAGCTTGGTGACGATGGACGTGACACGTCGACGTGACGTACGAACGAGCGGATGAAAATAATTTGGAGACGAAATTGCAACCAGCTTGTTACGAAAAAACCCACAATTTCCGCAAAAAAACTCGCGGTTTCTTGTTGGTCTCGCGCGTCACTTGGACGTCGAGAAACCAGTCGCGGCGACCGCCGTCAGTCGTTGGGACGTCAACATCTGACCGGTCGGAGGGTCGGTGATCGTGATCTCGATCTGCGCGACGCCAAATGGAATCTCATCACACAACCACAAGTCCACTCGGTAGCGCAACTCATGATCGGCATGCTGTGGTTGGAAGAGCGTCTGCGCGGCGGCCCGCTGACAACGAAACGCTTTGTTCGGTCGCAACGGCGTCTTGAGATAACGAATGTGTCCCGACTTGTACTCGACCGATTGTGGGAAGCCAGTAACGAGTCGCTGCGCAGCGAGGAGCTCTTCGCGTTCGAGTGTGCCACCGTCAGATGACTTCAAAAACTCAGACGACTTCTTCCCGGAGTTAAATGCGGCAACGTCGACGACCAATCCCTGCACAACGATGGGTGAATTTTTTTTCCGAGAATCGTGAAACTGGTTGAACTCAAAAAGGACTGACTGAAGACCGGGCTGTGTGAAAGATGGATCGTCTTTGAAAGTGGTCAGCTTCAATGAACACTCACCGATGGCGTAATCGACGGATTCCATGCCGATCAGCCGCGATCCAGTACTGACAAATTGAACTGAGGCACTTTCGCCAGATTTTGGATCGCCGAGCCTGGGAAACCACGTCCACAGCGGATGACCGAACTCGAATGGTGGAGCCTTTGCGGAATAATCGACCCATTTCCAATGTTCCATCAGAGACAGCAGCCACGTCGATTGCCACGGATTGCTGCCGGGTAGATTTGCGGAGACGACAGACCCGGCTAGCAAGATCGACGAGAAGACCTGAAAGCCGCGGCGCGATCCCCACGCATCGAAGACCGGGATCATCGCGATCAGCCACAGCGGCACGAGCCACAACATCCAGCGCAGAGCGACGCTGTTGCCGCCGTAGTTGTAGTTCTGCGTGCGAGTCAGATAGAAGCCGAGGACCGCCACCGTTATGCCTGCTCCGATCAGCAGCATCGTGCGCTGCCGACAATTCGGCCAACGTCGCCAACCGAGCCAGCCGACGAGCGTCAGCAGCCACACGGGCGTCAGTGACAGCAGGCCGTGATGGCCGATCGTGCAATGCACGAAGTACATCAGCGGCGAATCGAGGTTTCGATCCAAGCCTTGCGGGTTCGTCCAATAGCTGGGGATCCCTTCGTGTTCGTAGACGTACTTGTCGCTGCCGTAGCTCGAATAGAACGGCGAGAGCGATCCGGTCACGACGCAGTTGAGCGAGACGAACGCGACGATCGGAATCAGCGCCGCCGGGACGAACAGAATCAGCGTCCGTTTCGGATTCGCCTTCAGCAGCAACGCTCCGAACACGACAACCAACAATGCGGCCGGAATCTCGAACGTGAAGGTGGCTGCCGAAAAGAAACCGCTCAGCACGAAGAATCGCTTGCGGTGATCGCCGTCACTGATGACTCGCAGCAGCGGGTACATCGCCAGCACAACGCAAATCGCCGCCGGTGAATGGTTGTTGAGAGACGATGTAAACGGGCCGAGCAACGTCGCCCAACTCGCAACCGCCAACACAAACAGCTTGCCGAAGTCGCGCCGAGCGTATCGCTCGACGAGCATCGCCGTGACAATCAGTGAGAGGACTCGCGGCAACCAGTTCACCAGCAGCAGGATCAGCCGCGAAATCTCGGCGGTGTGGTCGATCAGGTTCCAGCCGGTGATCCGTTTGACGCACCAGTAAACTCCGGCGACGAGCGTGCTCTGCAGCGGCGGCTTCGACGAATAGAAGTGTCCCTCGTGCCGTACTTTGTCGATCGTGCTCCAGCCGGATGCGGCGTCGATCTCGTCGATTTGATACGTGCCCCGTTCGACCAGCGACCAGACGGTCGACCAGCGCGAACGATCATTCGCCGACTGCAACGGTGTCGATTGTACGATTTGAGTGAATGACATCGCCGAGGAGACAACAACGATCAGCAGCATTGCGAATCGCCGAGCCGAACGGGCTTCGGTGGCGAGATCATCCGGGACCGTTGGGCGAACTTCGCTCATAGCAGTTCACGCAAATGGAAATGATGTGGCCCCAGTTTTCCGCCGTAGTTGCCCGCCGTGATCAGCGTCAGTCCAGAGCAACTGGCCGCAGCGTGTAGTCCAGCCCGCATCGCGGCACCGACGGCCTCGACCGAGAGACCATCAACCACCAATTCGTAGACCGCACCGGTGCCGGGGGGCAACTCCGTGCGAGTCAGCGCGGTCAGTGTCGGGCAATAAGCGTCGTTGGTACTGGCCTTCAGTTTTTTGTAGCGCGAGCCGACTTTGCTTCCGGCGCGGACGATCCCGCCGGGAAACGGCATCGCGACATCGGGGACGTCGCGCATTGCGACGACCGCAGCTTCTGCGGCGAGCAATGCCTGAGTTTGATTGACCGCACAGAGCAATAAGTTGCCGCCGGCGACTCCTTTGATCGTGCCGACTCGGTCCTCGCAGACGAACTCGCCGTCCATGACCGGAATGCGCCAGAAGCGTCGCGTGCCAAGTTTCTTCGACATCTGAAAGCCGTCACCGAAAAATCGAAGCTGACCACCAACGGCGATTTGCTTGTCTCGCGGCGTTTCCGGCAGACCGTTGAAGCAAGCGGTTGTCGGACAAGTCAACACGCACTGACCGACTCGCTCCGTAGCTGCTTTTTGCAGAGCGTCACGACCGAATGCGAACAGCAACACGCTCACTCCAGGCCGTCCGTCGGGGGTGTCGTCCGCAGGTAAAGCGCGTTCGAGAGCCGCTTCGCAATCGCAGGCGATGACACTCGTCGCGAAGCCGCAGAGTTCTCCGGCGGCGGTACGTGCCCAGGCTTCGGTGGCCGCTGTGATGATCAACCGCGTGGCGGTGATTGGAAACGCCTCGGCGAACGTGTCGGCGACAGGCGTGCCATGAAGATTCAGCAATGCGGTCGGTGCATCATTTGCAGGCGGGGCGGTCAATATCGTCAGCCTTCAGTCAGAGGAGAGTTGATTCGCATCGGGGCGAAAGTCTAGCTGGCCGCTCGTGACGGACAAACTCAGTCGGAGAAAACTGAGCCATGCGGTCGAGGCCGGTAATCCTCGTCGATTGCCTGTGGAAGACGAAGTTCGTACTTGAAAATCAGGTCTGAACTCGTACCTTAAGCGACCGTTCAAATCTTGAACAACTTTGAACCCCTCTTCGCAAATTGAGACACTCGTGATGAAACGGTTCTTGCTCGGCGGCGTGCTTTTGCTCGTGTCGATGTATGGTTGTGGGCCAAGCGCCCCGATCATCGGTGAAGTTGATCCAACTCGCGAAAAGCTACAGCACATCAGCAGTGCCTATTTGAAGGCGACGCTGAAGACGAACCGCGCTCCCATCAAGCCGGACGATCTGCTGCCGTTTCTCGGGGAAGTGTCGATGTCTGTCGAAAAAAAGCGGGAGACATTCCGCTCGGACCATGACGGAGAAGAGTTTGTGATTGTGTGGGGCGTCGATCTTCGTCAGACGGGGTCTGCGGAACTTTCCCGCGATGTCATTTTCGTCTACGAGAAGAAGGGGAAAGGGGGCAAACGATATGTCCTCAAACCGCCCACCGATATCTTCGTCATTCCCGACGATCTCTTTCAGAAGTCCTCGTTTCCCAAAGGACACCAACGAAGTTCTTAAGCCAGTCTTCAGGATGACTGAGCAATAATTTTTCTCTTTGTCGATTTGGCTTCTCTTCCCCCCTGTGACAGAGGATTGATCCATGAAGACTCAACGAAGTCGATCGATTCCATGCGGCCGTTCTCGCCGCAGCGGATTTACTCTTATCGAATTGCTCGTGGTGATCGCGATTATGGCGGTCTTGATCGGCCTCTTGTTGCCGGCTGTGCAGCAGGCTCGTGAGCAGTCACGAATGTCACAATGCACGAACAACTTCAAACAGATTGGCTTGGCGTTTCAAAACCATCACGACACTTACAAGGTCTTTCCGTCGGGCGGTCATAGTTGGAACGACGACCGGAACTTTCTTTCCCCAGGCCGGCCGGATGGCCCAACGACGCAGAATTGGGGATGGATGTATCAATTGCTTCCGTTCATCGAACGAAAAGCTCTTTGGGCTCAGCCCTTGGACTCCGTCGTCGCGGTCACGACCGTGACGACATACGTCTGTCCGACGAAAACCATTCGCGTTTATCCGTATGGGAATCCACTGTCGCCCATGCGTGCCCAATCGGATTATGTCGGGAATGGTGGTACTTGGGCTGTGTTTTCGCCGGTCGGTCCGCCGACCAATGCGTGTGACGGGCCAATTCGTCCGCAAGGTCTCAACGCGCAATTTCGAGATATTAGGGACGGTCTTTCGCAAACGTTGTTCGCCGCCGAGAAGTATCTGGACGGCGAAGGGCCACGCTGCAACGACGATCAAGGTTGGACCGACGGCTGGGATAATGACGCAATTTGTTCTTCACACGGGCCAGGGAACGCGGCGAGTCCGCCGGTCCCGCCGTATAAGCATGGGCGATTGGCGAACACGTTGGGATCATGCGGCGGATACTTCGGCAGCATTCACAACGCGATGATTTCCCTCTTCTGCGATGGCTCCGTGAAGAGAATTGCCGTCAGCATTGATGCCTCTGTCTTTGAGAAGGTTTGCAGCGGCACCGACGGCAAACCTTACTCCTTGCAGTAAACGTCGTGTCCCACCGGCAAGGTCAACAAGAACGTCGCACCTCGATCGGGATTCTGTTCGGCCCACAGTTTGCCTCGGTGAGCTTCGATGATCGAGCGGCTGATGGTCAGGCCGAGGCCGAGGCCGTCTGACTTGGTCGTGAAGAACGGGTTGAAGATCTCTTCGGGGGTAACTCCTTTGAAGCCGTGACCATTGTCGCGAACGGAGATGGTCAGCACCTCATCGGCCAGTTTTGTGCGGATCGTCACTTGGCGATCGCCGAGAGCATTTTCGGCGATCGCTCGGTATGCGTTGCGGAGCAGGTTGACCAGCGTCTGCTCGATCTGGATTCGGTCGGCGAGCACCAGCAAGTGCGGCGGTTGAAGATCACACTTCAAGTGGATGTGCTGTGACTTCGTTTCCGAAGCGACCAGCTCGATGGATTCTTGGATCATGTCGGCGACGTCGACCGTCGAATGATGCGGTGTCGACTTCCGGCTGAAGTCACGCATGCGGCGGATGATCTCGCCGGCGCGAGTCGCTTGCTGTCCAATCTTGTGAGTCCATTCCAACAGCTTGTCGGTTTGGTCGGGCTTGCCATCGGCGAGCGTCTTCTCGCACGCCTTCGCGAAGTTGGCGATTGCAAACAACGGCTGATTGATCTCGTGCGAGATGCCCGCCATCAGCTCGCCCATCAAGCTGAGCCGGCCGACGTGAGCCAGTCGAGCTTCGGCCTCGCGTGCCTTGTCCTCCGCTTGTTTGCGTTCGCTGATATTGCGGACGTGGAACAGCAGCGCGGGTTGTGATGCGTACTCGGTGTTACTGACGTGCAAGCTGATCGGCACTTCGCCGCGCTCGATATGCCAACTGAAACCCTCCAACTGTCGTAGCTCCCCGGAGGCCAGTTTCGGAAAGTCACGGCGGACGTCCTCTTGAGCATGTGGCGGGACCAATTCCATAACGTGCTTGCCGATGAGCGTGTCGCGCGTCAGTCCGTGCAGTTCACAGGCGGCGGGGTTCACGTCCAACACGATGCCGGTCAGAGATTCAACAAAGATCGCGTCCGGAGAATGCTCGAACAGTGTGCGGAAACGTTGCTCGCTGTCGCGCAGAGCTTCCTCGGCCCGCATTCGATGAATCGCGATGCCGGCGAGATACGCTCCAGTGTCCAGCAATTGCAGATCGGACGTGTTTGGTGATCGCGGCCAGAGAAAGAAGATCGACAACCCACCCAGCACATCGCGGTTGAAGCCGCGGATCGGCTGCGACCAGCACGAACGAAGTTGAAACCGATCGGCCAACGTGCGGAGTTCGCTCCAAGAGGGATCGGTCGCCGTATCTTCGACGATTCGGCGGCGACCGCTGGCAATTGACTCCGCGAACGACGGAGCTTCCAACGACACCGGCACCTGCGACAGTCGCAGACGGATTTCCTCGGGCATCGGCGACGCCGCCTCGACGTTCAGCCGCTGACCGTCTTCGCTCGGCAGCAAGATCGAACACAAGGCTCCGGGAAGTTGCATCTCCAACATCTTGATGACCGTTCGCAGCACGCTCAGCAAATCGTGCCCCGAAGCGATTTCTTCGAGTACCTGTTGCTCCCCTTCGCGAAGCGCATCGGCTTTACGGCGAGCGGTCACATCCTGTGCCGCGGCCAACAGCCGAATGATCTGACCGTTGGCATCTCGCAATGGAACCATTTGCCCTTCGAGCCAACCCCGCAAGCCTGTCTCGCCGTCAATCTGCGCCTGCCACGATCGAGCCGCTCCATCACGAACCGCTTGGATGGTTTTGAGAAATTGAAATCGCGACACCGGCACGAGCCAATCGCCGACCGCGTGACCTAGAAGCTGATCAGTTGCCGTGGCCTCGAAGATCTCGCGGCCCGTCGGATTGATGTCCAGCAGTTTGCCGTCCAGCGAGAGAATCATCAGACATTGCGGAGCATTTTCGAAGATCGCTCGGAACCAGCTCTCGCGTTCGCGAAGTTGATCTTGTTGTCGCTTGCGTTCGGTCATGTCGATGGCCGTGCCGGTCGCGCCCACCAATCGTCCCTCGGCGTCGTACATGGCGATCGCATTGAAGCTCAGGACGATTTGCCGACCGTCCTTTCGCAGATGCACGGTCTCGTAATCGAACAGCCGCCGCCCCGCGACCACCGACTCGAATACTTTCCACTCGCTCGCCACATTTTCCGGCGGCAATAGCGAGCTGAAGGCTTGGCCGAGCAGTTCGTCAGGCTCATAACCGTAAAACTCTCGAACCGCTTGATTCACGAACGTGAACCGGCCTTCCAGATCGACCGACCAAATCATTTCGTTCGAGGTCTCGACCAAGTCCCGATACTTCTGCTCGCTGCGAGTCAGTTCCTGCAATGCCAGCGTACGTGCGGTGACGTCTTGGCTGAAACCGTACAGACGAATCGGCCAGCCAAATTCGTCACGCGACAACTTGGCCTGCGACCGCAGATGACGAATCGTCCCGTCGTTGGCGATCGTCCGAAACTCGTGGACGAACTGCTCGCCTCGTTTTAGGGTTGCCCCCAATTTCTCGCGCATCGCAGCGTGATCATCGGGATGGACTCCTTCCAAGAACGCTTCCAGATTGCCGCCAAATTCCCCTGACGGAATCCCCATGACCTCGTAAAGCGCATCAGACCACGAAATCCGATTGCTGCGGATCTCCCATTCCCACCAACCCAAACGAGCGACTCGCTGAGTCTCCTCCAGTCGCGCTTCCGCATTGTCCAGCCGCTCAGCCAGAGCTTGCAGCTCGCGACGATCCTCCAGAATCAGAAAGTGCTGAGCCGTCCGCTTTCCGGTTGAGATAGGCTCTTCAAGCGTGACCGCGCGCAACGTGATCGGAGTTTTGGTTTCATCCGTGCGATGCAGCCACATGCCCGATCGCGGCCCTGGCAATTGGCCTCGCTGCCACTGAGCAATCCAATCGGTCAATCGCTGAGCCGACTCCGGTTCGAGCAACTCCCACCACGGCAGTCCCACGATTTGTTCGGACGTTCGTCCGCAAAGTTCCGCCGCCTTGCGATTCGCCGTCAGCACAACACCGTCCGGCCAACGAACGGCTAGCCACCCCGCCGGTGAGTGCAACAACAGGGCATCAACATCGCCGACCATGAATCGTCCCAACCGTCCGCGCTTTTATGAGTAGAAACCGTTCACACACGGAAAGTAGGGTGAGCACGGCCCACCATTCAACCCGTGCGGATCACACGCACGTCAACACCATTGAATTCCCCACAAGGGTGCGCGACGCAGTTTGCAAACGCCCTTGGGCTTGCTCCTGTCGATGACACACAAGTTGCGAAGAGGTTCCTCCGATTCGGCACAGCGTTTGGAGAAGGCTCTGGCGGCGATCCATCAGGGGAGTCGCGAGCGGCTGCAACTGTTGCTGGAGTTCGGCCCGCACGAAGAGCGAGTCGCGTTGCTGCTGCGAATGCTCCGAGGCCTCGATGAGTTTGTCATCCAGGGCAGGCTAGCCTGCTTGATCCACGAAAGTCGAACACAGTGTGTCAAGTTTTGTGAGCCGGCACGCGCTAGCGCAATGGCACTTACTTTACCCCAGTAACCCGCAGCGTCAGCGAGGGAAACAAAGGGAAACGCCTCTTGTCATCGCCCTCG
>JAYVQJ010000369.1:0-2248 GCA_043777235.1 Planctomycetia bacterium | reverse complement strand
CGTGTCCCTCGGAAAATCAGCCGGAACGCGCTAGCGTCCGGTTCGGAATGTCGATCGACTCTGAAACCGGACGCTAGCGCGTGCCGGCTAATGAGTTTGCTGATATCGGGAAGTTATCGCGGCCCCGTTCCTAACCCGAAGCGTCAGCGAGGGCAGGCCGTTCAGGAGAGTCTGATGTCGTTCATGACCGCCACTCGTTTGCCCTCGCTGACGCTTCGGGTTACGGATTGAATTTGTCTCTTGTCCGGGCAAAGGACTGATTGCCAATCGTCTTTTCGTTCGGCGGCGTGGACGAGTTGAGCCATCTCCCAAGCGGTCACATAGTGAAATCGGACGTTCGGATGCTCAGCCGCGACGCGCGCAAGGTCTTCGTGAAATCGAACCGTCGGCTCGCCGAGCAGCGTGTCGATGTTCCCGTCTTTGCAGCCGTGCGTGTGCAGTTTCACGAACAGCCAATTCGGCTGACCGTGTACCTGCACGCCAGACTGCAACCACAATTCCATGCGTCGCCACGTCGGAGCGAAACCGGCATGAATGTCGGCGTTTTCGATGCGTGGGATCAAGCCGAGTTTTCGCCGCGACCAATCCAGCTCCAGCGGGCCTTGAATCATCAGCAAATGTTCGCGCGGCGGAGTGACGCCGACGCGAGCACGCAGTCCCGCGTCGTGCGACTTGCGTTGGCCGGGGATGTCCGTCGCGTAATAGATGCTGTTGATCGTGCGCGTTTGCGTGTCGGTCGGAGCGGACGGCAGGGTGAAATCGGCGTAGCAGCCGGTCTCGCGAAGGACGGTCAGCTCTTGATCAACTCCGCACCAGCGACCATCCGGCCGGCAATTGCACAACGCCCAGTTGCCGTGAATGAATCCGTAAACGATCTCGCCGGAGACCGGATCGCGGCGCAGCAACCCGTGCCGATGAAACAACGTGTCCCGAAACGATTCGAGCGTCTCGCGCAACGAGTCGGCCGTGTCGTTGTCGTGGTGCAAGTGAATATCGACATCGCCCCAACCGTCCGCGCACAGCTCGGCGAGCCGGTCGAGGTAGTCCGGGTGATACTCATCCTGCGGAAAGAAGAACGAGTGCTGCGGCGGTCGGCCCGAGCAGTCACGAAATCGTCCGAACAGCTTCGGATATTCGTCGCACCAGCGATCGACACGAGCGAGCGCCGTCTCATGGCTGGCTCCGTAACAACGCGGCTCGTAGTGGTCGCAGATCGCGAGGAAGACATCGACCGGTTCCGCTTTTGAGTCCGAGTGATCAGAGTTCAACGCCGCTCGAACTCGCCGCGTGGTGTCGCGACGAGCCTCTTTCTCTTCGCGTCGCGGCCAGAGATAGCTCGGCAACCAAAGTTGCATCTGCCGTTGCCGGATCGCGAATCCCAACACAGTGACAACAGCAACGATGGCCAAAGCAGCAATCGCCAGCAGTGAAGTCCAACTAGCGAGCATCGACCACCTCCAATTCGCGGGGGCGAGTCGGTGATAGGATCGGACCCTGCGCGGGATGCAGCCACTCCGAGAGCGTGACGAATCTCAGCGAGGTGTTCGCAGTGAAATGTTCGACGGCGACGGCCGCGTGCGGGTGGTTGTCGTGCAACAGGACGACGTCGCCAGATTGCGGACGGTACATGCCGACCCACTGCGACATCGCCGAGTTGTCACACATCGCAAAATCTTTCGGGTCGATGTTCCACAAGGCGATCGTCTGTTGTTGTCGCCAAAGGCCGAGCGTTTTTCCGATCGTCAGCGATCCTTTCGGCGGCCGAGTCATTCGGCAGTCGCGTCCCGTGAGGTCTTGAATCAACCGCCGTGTCCGCGCGACCTCGTCGAGAAATTGCGCGGCGGACGTCTGCGATGGCTCGCTGTGCGTCCAAGTGTGATTGCCGAGTTCGTGTCCCTCGTCGGCAATGCGACGCATGAGATGCGGCTGTTGTTCGGCTCGTTCGCCGACAACAAAGAATGTCCCACGCACGCCGGACTCGGCCAGCAAATCCAGCAATCGCGGCGTGTGTTCAGAATGCGGCCCGTCATCAAACGTCAGCGCGATCTCGATGTGTGGCCCGACGTCGCCGACGTCGGATTCCTGTCGTACTCCGTCATCAACTGTCGGAGAGAGGTCTTTACCTCCGCCGTTCATCCCTCGGCCGCGCGTCAATAACATCGACATCGGCAGCACGTTTGCGAACACAGACTTGAGGAGTTGCCTCATGCGGCACCTCCCTCATCGTGGGGCACGTTTCCAACGTGCC
>JAYVQJ010000368.1:0-8685 GCA_043777235.1 Planctomycetia bacterium | reverse complement strand
TCACGCGGAGCGGTGACGGCTACGTAGCCATCATCGCTCCGCGTGATGAGCCGAGCGCTTCACACAGCGCAGTTATTTTCTGCGATCGGTATCAGGTTCCAAAACAGGGCTGACATCCCGCACTCCAAGGAGAAACCATGCTGGCTCGCTGGATTTGTCTCGGACTGTGTTTGGTCACTTCACTCGCGACGGCCGACGACGCTGCCACGAAGGTCTTCGAGCAACGCCTGCTGCCGATCTTCAAGTCGGACCAGCCGAGCAGTTGCGTGCAGTGCCATTTGGCCGGCGTCGATTTGAAGAACTACATCAAGCCCTCCAGCGACGACACCTTCCGCTCGCTGCGCGATCAGGGTTTGGTCAATCTCGACAAGCCGGAGCAGTCGAAGATTCTCAAGTTGATCAACATGAAAGACACGGACAACGCCGGAGCGAACTTGTTGCACGAGAAGACTCGCGAAGCTGAAGCCGAAGCATTCGCCGAATGGCTCAAAGCGTGCTGTCGCGATCCGAAATTGCGGAGCGCTCCGAAGCTGGCGGCCAGCGAACTTGCGAAGCCGCCTCGGCCGAACGAAGTCATTCGCTACGACCGCATTGACCGCCTGTTGGAATCGTTCGAGCGAAACATTTGGGGCCAGCGGCATCGTTGCATGGGCTGCCACGTCGAAGGCTCGGAGCAGAACCGCAAGCTCGTCGAAAAGAACGGCGAGCAAGTCTCATGGATGAAAAAGGCCGCCGCCGAAACGATGACGTACCTCATCCGCACCAAGCATCTGATCGACATCGACAATCCGGAGAAGAGCCTGTTGCTGCTCAAGCCGCTCAAGGAAGTCGAGCACGGTGGCGGCAAGAAGTTTGTGAAAGGCGATCTCGGCTACAAAGATTTTCGTTCGTGGATCGAGGACTACGCGAAAGTCGTTCGCGACGAATACGCGAAGGGGCCGGACTTGCCCAAGTCCGACCCGAAACAACTGCGGCAATTCAGCAGCGAGTTGTGGTTCAAGTTGGCGAATCCGCCGGAAATGTGGGACGAGAAGCTGCTGCAAGTCACGATTTACCGCTGGGACGATCGAGCGAAGAAATGGGAAGGCTCCCCGATCGCGATTTCTGATCGGCAAGCGTCGTTCAAATTCAAAGCATGGCAACACACGCTGACACTCTTGGCCGCTCCCGGTTCTGAGCGATCGAACGAATGGCAACGTGGCGACACCCGCCTACCCAACGGCAAGTATCTCGTCAAAGCCCACGTCGATCGCACGGGCCGCACGCTCACGGATTGGCAAGCCAAGATGCGTGACGAGGACTTCGTCGGACAAGCCGAGTTCCAAGCCAACTGGCGAACCGGCTACGGCGCGATGACGATCGTCGAATCCGACAAGCTCCAGAAGTAGCGGCCAAGTTCGAGACGTCGTGCAACTTCTTGGTCCAAATACCAAACAGGTTCCTTAGCCCTTGGGATTGGATTTGAGAAAGCCTCGATTTCTCAGCCAGTCCGTACATGCGGTGGTCCAGACACTGCACGCGGCATTAGTCGGACGGACTCCAAAGCCGTGACCGCCGGAGGCGTAGACGTGCAAGTCGGTGTGAATGCCGGCTCGCTTCAGTGCCAGATAAAACGTGACGCTGTGTTCCACGTCGCTGATGGGATCGTCCGAAGCGTGAACGAACAACAGCGGTGGTGTGTCAACCGGCAGTTTCACGGTGGGAGAGAGTGGGCCCACCTCCTTGAACTTGAAATAACCCGAATAGACTGGGATGGCGAAGTCCGGCCGGCAACTGATCTCGTCGATGGCATCCCTCGGCGCATAGCTCCGCTGCTCAAAGTTGGTCGCCGTCGCTCCGACCAAATGCCCGCCCGCCGAGAACCCGATCATGCCGATCCGCTGCGGGTCAATGCCCCAGTCTTTGGCTTTGCTACGCACGAGACTGACCGCTCGCTGAGCATCCTTGAGTGGACCGATTGGCGGTACACCTTTCTCATCACCGGGACGGCGCGGGCAGCGGTATTTCAAGATGATGCCCGTCATGCCCAACGAGTTCAGCCACTCGGCGACTTCCTCTCCTTCGACATCCCAGCCGAGGTTGTGGTATCCGCCACCGGGACAGATCAGCATCGCGGTCCCAGAGTTCTTGTCGTTCGGTGGCCGATAGACCGTCAACGTCGGCTTGGTGACGTTGGTCTTCCATGTGGTCGGCTTCCCAGCGACTTCATACGGTTTCCCATTGACCATGAGTTGAATGAACTTTTCTTCGCCAATCGTGTCCGCGTTGTCGTCGGCCGGTTTGCCCGGCCAGACGTCGATGACCAGCGGTTGTTCGGCGGCCATGCTCTGCAAACTCATGGATAAACTCGCGAACACCATGAGACCAGCGGTCAAAACGATTCGGTTCATGTCTGAGATTCCTGAATGAGATTCGCGGTCGCGGAATCAACTACGAGTGGACTCTAAGGCTTGTACACTTCGATCCTGGCATTGAAACTGCATCGAGTTCTCTTTGCACGCCTCGCCGCTTCGCCTGCTCTTCTGTGGGAGTTCTTCATGCCGACGCCAGTTGTATTTCGCGGTCAGATTGTCTTGCCCGATCGCATTCAACGAGGTGCGATTGTTGTTCGCGATGGCCGAGTTGCCGAAGTGCTCGATGCCGGCGCGACCGTGCCACCTGATGCGACGATTATCGATGCGGGTGACGGCTATCTCTCACCGGGTTTTGTCGATTTGCATGTGCATGGCGGTGCGGGCGGAGACTTCATGGACGGGACGGACGAGTCGTTCCGGCTGGCTCTGCGATCTCACGCGCGGCATGGCACGACTCGCATGGCGATCACGACGACGGTGGCGAAGCACGAGCAAATCCTCGCCACGCTCAAGCTGACTCGGCAGTTTCGCCACACGCCGGAACCAAACGGCGCGCGGGTGATGGGAGCTCATTTCTATGGGCCGTACTTTCGATACGAGGCGCGCGGAGCTCATCCCGGCGCGGAAGTTCGACCCGCGGTCCAGCAGGAGTTCGACCAGTACCTCGAATACGCCGACGATCTGGTGACGGCAACGGTCGCTCCGGAAATCGTCGGGGCCAAAGAATTCGCGTTGGCCTGCAAAACCAAAGGAGTACGGACGAACGTCGGTCACTCGTGGGCCACGTTCGATCAAATGACCGAGGCGGTCGAAGAATGGGGCGTGCGGCACATCGACCATTTGTTTTGTGCGATGTCCGATAAGACTCGGCTGCGGCAGTTTCAGATGTACCCCATGCAAGGGGGCGTGCTCGAAGCGACGCTGTATTTCGACGAACTCACGACCGAAGTCATCGCCGATGGCCGACATCTCGACGCGGGACTGCTGAAGTTGGCTCTCAAGATCAAAGGCCCGGATCGGTTGGCTCTCGTCACCGATTGCAGCCGCGCGCTCGACATGCCGGACGGAAAATACATGATCGGCCCGCGTGATGGTGGTGAACCATTCGTCAAGAAAGACGACGTCGGCATGTTGCCAGACCTATCCGCGCTGGCATCGAGCGTTCACGGCATGGATCACATGATCCGCACGTTCGCGCAGCTCACCGGTCGCCCGCTGTGGGAGGTCATCCGCATGGCATCGCTCACCCCGGCTCGGATTGCGGGACGTGATCGAGAACTCGGCAGTCTCGAACGAGGCAAACAGGCCGATGTGGTCGTCTTCGACCGCGACCTCAACGTGCAGCGCGTCTTCATCGACGGCGTGGAACTCGACGGACGATGAAACAAAAATCTTCTCGCACTGGAAAAGAACCGCATTTTTAGCCACCGATGGAACACGGATGAAACACGGATTCGGAAATTGGGATTGGAATCCTGATCCGTGTTCAATCCGTGTTTCTTCCGTGGCTCAAATTCATCTTGGTTTTCGCTCTGCGCGTGACGGCTTCGTCGTTACGCCAGCACATCTTCGATGACGTGGCCATGCACGTCGGTGATGCGGCGGTCGATGCCGTTGTGGCGGATGGCCAGCTTGGTGTGATCAATGCCCATCAAGTGCAGCACGGTGGCGTGCAGGTCGTAGCTCCAGGTTTCATTCTTCGCAGTTTTGTACGCGAACTCGTCGCTCTCGCCGTGAGTCGCTCCGGCTTTGACGCCGGCTCCGGCGAGCCACGTCACGAAGGTGCCGCCGTTGTGATCGCGGCCGGTCGCGCCTTGAGTGAACGGCATTCGGCCGAACTCGGACGTCCAGATGACGAGCGTGTCCTCGAACAGCCCGCGCTGCTTGAGATCGCGGATCAACGCGGCGATTGGTTGATCGACTTGGCTAGCGATCGACGGCAACTCCTTGTCGATGTTCGTGTGGTTGTCCCAATTGCCTGAGGCTCCACCGGCACCGCTCCAAACTTGGACGAATCGCACGCCGCGCTCGATCAGCCGTCGAGCGGTCAGGCAACTCTTTCCAAAGTCGGCCGTCGGTGCGGTGCCGGTGCCGTACGTCTTGTGCGTCTCATCAGTCTCTTTCGTCAGATCGAGAGCCTCCGGCGCGGCAAGCTGCATCTTCGCCGCGAGTTCATAGCTGGCGATGCGAGCGTCAAGCCGCGAATCACCCGGCCGAGTCTTCTGATGCTCGCGATTGAGTTCGTCGAGGACTCGCAGCCCGGCGGTCTCGCTGTCATGCGTGATGAAGCTGGCGGACTTCGGCGGGAACAGGTCATTGATCGGCGTCGGTGCGTTGGCCTTGATGATCGTCCCTTGATGTGCCATCGGCAGGAACGCCGACGAAAAATTGCCGGCGTTGTTGTACGGCAGCCCACGAGCGTCCGGCAGCACAACGAACGTCGGCAGATTGTCCGTCAGCCGGCCGAGTCCATACGACAGCCACGCTCCCAAACACGGAAACCCTGGCTGCGTGAAGCCGGTGTTCTGCATGTAGCTGGCCGGGCCATGCACGTTGGTCTTCGTGGTCATCGCCATCAAGAAGGCCAGCTCATCGACGATGGTTGCCATTTGAGGAAACACGCTCGTGACCCAGCGGCCGGATTCGCCGTGCTGCTTCCACTCGAACGGCGACTTCATCACCGCGCCGGGGACGCTGGTCGCCGCCGCCTTCAGACCGAAGTCCACTTTCTCGCCATGCTTCTTGATGAGTTCCGGCTTGTAATCGAACGTGTCCATCGGACTCGCGCCGCCATTCATAAAGAGCTGAATGACACGCTTCACCTTGGCCTTGTGATGCAACCCGCCGTTGAACTCCGGCTTCGGTGTCGGCCGCGCGTGATCCTCCGCGAAACCGTCCGTCGCGAGCAGCCCAGCCAGCGCGAGTGCTCCGAAGCCGCCACCGGTCGACGTGAGAAACTCGCGGCGAGAGGGAGTCAGCAATTCATCGGAAGTGTGGCGGATCATCGGCAACATGTGAGCCTCTGGATCTCTCGCAAAGAAAGACTCATTCATCATCGAAGGGATCAAAGTCCTTCTGCGCGACATGACGAATGGCATAGACCACAACGGCCTTTGGTCGGACGACGAACAACACTCGATGTGTCTTACGGCGACCAGCGCCGAACAACACTTCGCGGAGTCGATACGGGAAGATTTCCGATTCGCGAGCCAATGGAAAGCGATCGGGGTTTTCTCGCAGCCGTCGTAAGGAAGAATTCAAGCGATCGTGCCAGCGTTGCGACACTCCAGGAGCATTCTTCTGATACCACGCGAGTGCTGCCAGCATGTTTCGTTCGGCGCGTTGCACGAACAGCACGGGATACTTCATGGCGTATTCACAAGATTGAACCGCTCGGCCATTTCGGCCATTACTTCGTCGGCATCACGAAGGCGTCCTGCGGCTTCGTCCTCGGCAGCAGCTTCCAGGTCGGCCAAGAATTGGTCGTGCTCGGCCAACTGCCGCAACGCTCGCACGAGCACTTCTTCTCGCGAGCGGTACTTGCCCGTGGCAAGCTGCTCTTGCACAAGCTGGTCGATGACGGGGGTGAGTTCATCGGTTTTCATTGAGCCTCTCCTTTGTCGAGAGCGCGGAATGATTCGGCTGTGAGGTCAGCGAAATCGTCGTCGGTCAGGTCGTCCGACATCGGGACAGATTCAACGATTCGCCGACGCACTTCGATGCGCTCGGCGGGAGTGAGTTGCTGAAACTCGTCAAGGATTTGGGCGACGGCTACGGTCATGATCTCAGAACCAATTCTTCGAATAGCTCACAGTTTTTCCGACAGACATCGGTGGAATCCGTTGGATGATATCCCGGCATTTTCTGACGCAGTTCGGGGTAAGCGGAAGTGAGGGCCGCCCAACCCGTGGTCCGATCATCCATTTCGCTTGAGATAAGCAACTTCTGTACGACGGGCAGTTCGACGTAAATGTCTTCGCCCCGCCGCGACAATTCGACTAAAATGAAGTTTGGAATAGAGTCGCCCTCATGCAGTCGTTTCCGAAGCTCCACCGTTGGCATGAATTTGAATCTAAGAAACGTAATCAGCAACACAAAATACCCAGGAATGTACCCAATGATGCCACCAGACAGCATTCCGAGAGCCGCACCGGGAATGACCCCGATGATGCCATACCGATGCCAGCCGAATGATGCGCCTTCGATCATCCCGACAATCAATGCGAACAGAAAGAATACATGAAAAATGGTGATCATTGATCGGTCACCCGAACAACTGCTGAATCGGTTCTGCTTCGACGAGGCGGATTGGGCGGTTGCCGGGGCCGGGCAGCATGGTGGTTTCGAGGTCGATGCCCATCGCGTGGTAGATCGAGGCGAGGATTTGGGGTGGCTCGATCGGGTTGTTTTGCGGGCGTGCTCCTTGCTTGTCGGACGAGCCGATGACTTGGCCACCTTTGATGTTTCCGCCGGCCATGAAGTTGGTCCAGACGCCGGGGTGGTGGTCTCGGCCGCCGCGCGGGTTGATACCGGGAGTGCGGCCGAATTCGCTCAGTACGCAGACGACGGTGTCGTTGAGCATTCCACGATAACCAAGGTCTTCGATCAGTGCGGTGAAGGCCCAGTCGAATTGCGGGCAGAGCAGCCGCTCATAATCCAGATACGTGTTGTTCAAGCCGCCGCCGTCGGCGTGCATGTCCCAGCACGAGATGCCGAAGACGGTGTCGAAGTGGTTGATGGTGACGTAGCGGCAGCCGCGTTCGACCAGCCGCCGAGCCATCAGGCAGCTTTGGCCCAGCGAGTTGCGGCCATAGCGGTCTTGCTGCTTGGGGGTCTCTTGCGTGAGGTCGAAGGCTTGCTTGGCTTCGGGTGAGGTCAGCAGGTTGAAGGCTCGCGCGTAGGCGGTGTCGCGGCCGACTTCGGGGTTGGTTTCGGCTTTGCGTTGCACCTCGTCGATCTGCGAGAGGAGTTGCTTGCGAGCGTTCAGCCGGAACTCGGTCTGCCCGGCGGGAGGTTGCAGGTCCGAGACTTTGAAGTCCGAGCGAGCCGGGTCAGAGCCAAGGAAGAACGGCTCGTGAGCACTGCCGAGATACGCGGCCGTCTGCCCGTGGAGCGGCCCGGCTCCGGTGTTGCCGATCTTGTACGGCAGGATGACCGACGCCGGCAACGTGCCGCGACTGCCGAAGACTTTCGAGATCACCGAGCCGCTGTACGGCTTCATGCTATCCGGGTTGAAGTCGTGCCCGGTCATCATCCACCGCTGGCCGTTTTCGTGAGTCGCTCCCGTCTTGTGATGCAGGCTGCGAATCAACGCGACCTTGTCCATCATGCGAGCCATCAGCGGAAAGTGCTCGCAGATTTGAATGCCGGGGACGTTGGTGTCGATCGGCTTGAACTTCCCCCGAATCTCGGCCGGAGCTTCCGGCTTCATGTCCCAGGTATCGTGCTGCCCCGGCGATCCGACCAAAAAAATGGTGATGCAGTTGCGAATTTTCTGCTGCGACTGATCGACCGCGCCGGATGCTTCGAGCGACATCCAACTCGGCAGCGACAAACCAACAAGCCCCGCCGACCCAGCCTGTAAGAAGCTGCGCCGCGTTGGGCCGTGACCAGAACACATTGGGACTCGTTCGTGACCGACATGAATCATGGCAATCTCCGATTACTCGAATCGAGAGCTTCGCACTCGTTTGAGAATTTCGATCCCCGATGCTGACCGTACTCCGAAGGAGTTTCGTCACATAGCCCAGGGTTGTCCGCGCAGCGGACTACCCTGGGTCCGAATATCCCACGCCTGATCTACCCTGAAAGGGTTGCGTCATCCGCCGCTCACCGATGACGGAACCCCGTTGGAGTACAAACACCATTAAAACTCGTTCCCCAGGGTAGCTCGCTCCGCTCGCAACCCTGGGCTATGAGACACAACTCCTTCGGAGTACCGGCAACGTGCGAATCGCTGCGCCAAGTCGATCCATGACCATCACAAAGCGAAACTTTTTCATTGCCGATATGAAGCATGGCGATCTCCCTTTCCCTTAACTAGCGGCGACGGGTCAGAAAACGCTGAGTTTAGGCGGTGCTGCTGTCTCTAGCTCGTGTTCTGTGGCATTTTTCCGCACTGGCCGCCGAATGGTGCCGCGGTTGGTGCGCTCTTCAATAGAGACGCAATTCGTTTAGTCATGCTTTCTTGTCGTCCGCTTTCGGGCTCCACAACAAGTGCTCAACGATAGCGCCCCAGGGCCAGCGTCCACTAACGTTGTTCGCCGGTTAGGACTTGCGACAGGTCATCAAAATCCCAACCGCAGCTTCGGCGTTTCATGGCGATACTTCC
>JAYVQJ010000367.1:0-2252 GCA_043777235.1 Planctomycetia bacterium | reverse complement strand
GGTTCGGAAGGTCAATGGACTCTCGAACCGGACGCTAGCGCGTGCCGGCTCATGGTCTGAGGCGGAGCCTCGGTGGAACTCATCTCGGCTCATAGTCGCCGCTGAAGACTTCGACCGCCGGACCAGTCATGTAGACCTCGCCGCTTTCGGCCCATTCGAGATGCAGGTCGCCACCTCGCAAGTGCGCGGTCACATGGCGATCGGTCAGGCCCGCCAGCACACCCGCGACGGCCGACGCGCACGCTCCCGTTCCGCAGGCCCAAGTCTCGCCGGAGCCTCGTTCCCAAACGCGCATGTTGAATTCGCTGCGTGAGAGTACTTGGATGAACTCGGCATTCACGCGGCGAGGAAATGCCGAATGCTTCTCGATCTGCGGACCGACGCGCAGCACCCAGTCGTCATTGATCTCGTCCACAAACGTCACGCAGTGCGGATTGCCCATCGAGACGCAGGTGACTTCAAACGTCTTGTCGGCCGCCGTCAGTTTCTGTCGGATCGGCGGATCGCCCGGAAGTGTCGTCGGGATGTCGGCACTTTTGAGAATCGGCGCTCCCATGTTGACTCGAACCTGACGAACTCGGCCCGCTTCGGCGTCGCATTGCAGAGTCAACACGCCGCGGCCCGTTTCGATTCGCAGCATCTCGCGCCGAGCGATTCCATGATCGAAGAGATACTTCGCCACGCAACGGATCGCGTTGCCGCACATCTCTGATTCACTGCCGTCGGCGTTGAACATCCTCATCCGCGCGTCCGCGACTTCGGACGGGCAGATCAGCACGAGTCCATCACCGCCGACACCAAAGTGCCGATCGCTGATCTCGATCGCCAGCTTCGCGACGTCGGTCGGAAACTTTTCCTCAAAACAATTGACGTAGACGTAGTCGTTGCCGGCTCCGTGCATCTTGGTGAATCGCATGATGCGTCTCCATTTGTCGCGGACGTCGAGCGTCCGAATTAGCCCGAAGCGCAAGCGAGGGATGCGTGAAGACTCCCCTCGCTTGCGCTTCGGGCTAGTGGGGGATCAAATCAGTTCGCTGATCACTCGCGCACTCGTCGGCAGTACGCGGATGCGAGCACCGGCGATCGTGGTCACGGTCGGGTCTTCGCCGTAGCCGAGGTTGTGGTACAGCGTGGCGAGCACATCTTGGTAGTGGATCGGTCGGTCGATCGCCGAGTCGCCGAACTTGTCGGTCGCGCCGAGCACTCGGCCGACGCGCAGCCCACCGCCGGCGAGGATCGCGCTGTTGACTCGCGGCCAGTGATCGCGGCCAGCGTCTTTGTTGATCTTCGGAGTCCGTCCAAATTCGCCGATGACGCAGACCGTCACGTCGCGGTCGAGGCCACGCGCGTAAATGTCTTCGATCAACGCCGAGATCCCGGTGTCGAACAGCGGCAAGTGGTCCTTGAGGTATTTGAAATTCTGACCGTGCGTGTCCCAGAAACCGTAGGCCACCGTGACAACTCGCACACCCGCCTCAACCAATCGCCGAGCCTGCAAGAGTTGATCGTTCCACATCGGCGCACCGTCGCCGAGATGCTTGGCGGAACCTTTGCCGTATCGTTCGCGGACCTTCGAGTCTTCCTTCTCGACGTCGAGCGCATCGACCAGCCGGCTCGACGTGAGCACATCGAACGCCTTTTGATAGCTGGTGTCCATGCCCGCCAGCGACAGGCTTTCGACCTCTCGCTTGATGCCGTCAATCGACGCGAGCAACTCGCGCCGAGTCCCGAACCGTGACGCATCGACAAATCTCAGTTTCATACTGTCGAGGTCTTCGCCATCTGCCCGAACACCGCGAAACGACGGACCGAGCATTCCTGGCGACGGGCTGTTGTACGGCCGATGCTGCATTGTCGGGAACAAGTCCACGAACGCCGGAGTGATCGCGTCCTTCGGTCCCATCATGTTCGCGATCGCCGAACCGAAGTTCGGCCAGCCTTCGCGCTGAGCGGTATTCATCGTGCGGCCGGTCAGACTTTGAAAGCTGCTGTGCTCATCCACTTGCCCGACGACGCTGCGAATGATCGCCATCCGATCGGCGCAGTTCGCGAGCTTCGGGAGCAACTCGCCGAGCTGAATCCCCGGCACTTTCGAGTCGATCGGCTTGAACTCACCACGAATTTCGTCCGGAGCGTCCGGCTTCAAATCGACCGTGTCCTGATGTGCAATTCCTCCAGATAAATAGACGACGATCACAGACTTGTTGGACGGCACCGCCGCACCGGTTTGCTCGGCTCGCAGTAAGTCCGAC
>JAYVQJ010000366.1:0-2254 GCA_043777235.1 Planctomycetia bacterium | reverse complement strand
CCGAAGTCTGGCGACTTCGGCTACAGACTGGACGACGCTTCAACTTCAACACATCGGCGACAACGGTCAGCGATACTTCGATCAAGGCGACGGCTCGATCGTCGCCGCCGGTTACGCTCCGACAAAATTCGGAGCCGTGTTTCAATCGCAGCCGCTCGATTTGAAAGGCATCACAGCAATTCGGCTCGAACTGCTCAACGATCCGAACCTGCCATGCAACGGGCCGGGCCGCAGCTTCATGGGGACGTGTGCTCTGACCGAGATCAGCGTCGAGGCCATCAACGCTGCCAAGCCGAACGAGAAGGTTTCCGTGAAGCTGGTCTCAGCGACGGCCGATTACGGCAATCCCGAACGAGTGCTCGAAGCGAACTTCTTCGACAAGACTGACAAGCGCCGAGTCACCGGCCCAATCGCATTCGCGATTGACGGCAAGGACGAGACCGCTTGGGGCATCGACGCCGGTCCCGGCCGACGCAATCAGCCGCGCAACGCGGTCTTCATCTTCGACAAGGCGGTCAGTCACGAAGGCGGAACCGTGTTGAAGATCACGCTCAAGCAGAATCACGGAGGTTGGAACAGCGACGACCACATGAACAACAACCTCGGCCGCTTTCGCGTATCGGCGACGACGACTGATGCGCCGGTCGCTGATCCGATTCCGGCGGCTGTTCGTTCGGCGTTGTCGATCCCGCGCGATCGTCGCTCGCCGTCGCAGCAAGCGGCGATCTTCTCGTACTGGCGGACGACCATTTCAGAATTCGTATCGTTCAACGATCGTGTCGAAGCGTTGTGGCAACGTTGGCCGAGCGGTTCGACGCAACTAGTCCTGATGCCGCGCGAGTCGCCGCGTGAAACACGGTTGCTGGCTCGCGGTGATTTCTTGAAGCCGACACGACCGGTCACTCCGGGGTTTCCCGAATTCCTCGCGGTCAATACGCAGAAAAAGGATCACGGCCATCGGCTTTCGGCAATCGGCTCTCGGCCGGACTCGCGACTTTCGTTTGCCCGCTGGTTGACCCATCGCAGTCATCCGACGACCGCGCGGGTCATCGTCAATCGCGTTTGGCAAGCGTACTTCGGCACCGGCATCGTCAGCACGAGCGAAGATTTCGGCACGCAGTCGGAACCGCCGAGTCATCCGGAATTACTCGACTGGCTCGCCGTCGAATTCATGGAGCACGGTTGGAACTTCAAGCATCTGCATCGGCTGATCACGCTCAGTGCGACGTATCGGCAGAGCAGCCGAGTCACGCCAGAGTTGTTCGAGAAGGATCAATTCAATCGCCTGCTGGCTCGCTTCCCGCGTCAGCGCGTTGAAGGAGAAATCGTCCGCGACGTCGCCCTCGCGGCCAGCGGCTTGTTGAACGAGCGGCTCAGCGGTCCGGCGGTCTTCTCGCCGTCACCAGCATTCTTGTATCAGCCGCCCGCCAGCTACGGCCCCTTCACTTGGACCGAAGAAACCGGCAGCGATCGCTATCGACGCGGCCTCTACACCTTCCGCCGCCGCTCGACGCCGTATCCGATGCTGACGAACTTCGACACACCGAACGCCGACTTTTCGTGCGTCAAACGGACTCGCAGCAACACACCGCTGCAAGCTCTGACGACACTCAACGAAGTCGTCTTCCTCGAATGCGCCCGCGCGTTGTCTTTGCTCACTCTGAATGAAGGTGGTTCGGATGACGCCGCGCGTCTGACATTCGCCTTCCGCCGTTGCGTCTCACGCCCGCCGAGCGACGTCGAACGCGCGATGCTGTTGAAACTGCTGAACCAGCAGCGCGCGAAGTTTGCTCAACTCGCCACCAACGAATTGGCTCCAACCGCCGATGCCGCCGCGTGGACGGTCGTGACTCGCGTGCTGCTCAACTTGGACGAAACCGTCACGCGGGAGTGAGGCCCTCAGGTCATCGTCCGTCGATAGGAAAACACCGCACCGCTCATTCGATCCAAGGTTTCCAACAGATCGCTGACCAATTCTGGTTTTGCGAGTCCAAGTTCCACGGCGAATTCGATCGTCGAGGCGATTTCCTTCAACCCCTGATAGGCCGAGTCGAGTGCACTCACACTTTCCACGGCTGATTCGATCGAGCCAGCCGCCACGACTTTGGTGCGCACTCGCACGGCCTGACGTTTGATCTCGGCACCCAACGCGAATTGGCTCTCCGCCATTCCTGTTGGTTGGCGGCTGACGCACACAATAGGTAGTGAATCAGCCGGAACGCGCTAGCGTCCGGTTCGGGCGACGATTGACGTT
>JAYVQJ010000365.1:0-2256 GCA_043777235.1 Planctomycetia bacterium | reverse complement strand
TCCGATGCTTCGTGGCCGGGTCGATCTTCACGAAGTCTTTCAAGATCGTCTGCTGGAATTTGCTCCAAGGGAGCATGAGGTCGATCGTTCGCTCGGTGTTCGGTCATCAATGGGTTGTCTGACGACGATCATCCCTGCCAAGCGTTGACCGACATCTTCACGCTGCAAGAAGTGTGGGGCGATGTCCGAGGCAAGCGGCTGGTGTTTGTCGGGGACGGAAACAATGTCGCGGCGTCGCTGGCGATGATCACTTCGATGTTAGGCATGTCGATGACGGTCTGTGCTCCGCGAGATTTCGAGCTGGAAGAGAGTCTGCTGCAAGCGATCCGCTTGGAGTATCCCGCCGCCGATATCACTCAAACGACCGATCTGAACATGGCGATGGCGAACGCCGATGTCGCTTACACGGACGTCTGGGCCAGCATGGGTCAAGAATCCGAAGCGGACAAACGGAGTCGCATTTTCTTTCCGTATCAAGTCAACGCGCGGTTGATGGCGAAGGCTCCGGCCGGCTGCTTGTTCATGCACGACCTGCCGGCTCGGCGAGGCAAAGAAGTCACCGACGACGTGATTGACGGCCCGAACAGCATTGTCTTCCAGCAGGCCGAGAACCGCATGCACCTCGCGAAGGGGTTGTTGGTTTGGCTGCTGTGTTCCTGACGCCGTTCGCCAATTACGCTGTCCGCTGAAAGGTTGCTTTTATGCCTCGCACAGCGACGGTTCGCCGATCGGCGAAGACCAAACAGAAGACGAAGACACGGCCCGAGCTGTTCTCGCCGGAGTGGTACGCTTGGCGAGCCGCGTCGATCGCGAAACAGGACGCTCCGCATGATTTGAATGTCGGCGAACCGCAGGGAGCGGTCGGACACGAGTATGGCATTCGGACCACAACGCGGCTGATTCGCAACTACCGCGAATTGCATAGGAGGCTGGCGATGGACATCACCCCGCAACCGGTCATCGACGTGTTAGTCAAAGCTGGCGTCAAGAAGTGGGTGCTGATGGGACTGCACGGCTACGTCGGCTACTTGGCCGATCCCCGTTCGACGCAGGATGTGGACGTGATGATCGCTCCCAGCGAACGCAAGAAAGCGGTTAAGGCGATCTCGGCCGCGTGGCCAACGTTGCTCGTCACGAATTGCGATGTCGTCACCCGCTTTCGCGACCCGAATGATCTCGATCATCATGGCGACCCCAAGCCAACGATCGACCTCATGCTCCCTTGGAGCAAATTCCAGCAGACGATCTTGAAAGACTTCGTGAAGATCGACCCGGCCACGAAGCATCGGATTCCTCGGCTGGAGGCAGCGCTCGTCGCCAAGTACGCCGCGATGATCTCGACCTTTCGCGGTTTGGAAAAGAAGGAACAGGACGCCGTGGATTTTCGTCGCATGGTCCGCGCAAACTTCGACAACATCGACCGCAAATCGCTGCGACAGTTGGCGGACGAGGTTTGGGAAGGGGGAGCCGACGAAATTGAACGGTTCCTCGACACCGCGAAAAGCAATCGACCGTTTGTCCTGTGACACGGACGTTGGAGACAAAGATGGCCTCGGACAACAATCGCGACATCGACCCGAATACGCTGGAACGAGATGACACGGTCATCGCGACAGCGCTGCGACGATCGTTGATCGTGCTGGTCTTGTTGCTGATTGTCGGCGGAGTGTTTGCTTACCGACTGCTGCCAGTTCCTCCGGTGATTGTTGGCCCGCCGCCTCCGCCGCCTCCGCCACCTCCGCCGGCAGTGAAGATGGAAACCCCGGAGATTCACTTCACTGACATCACGGCCGAAGCCGGCATCAAGTTCATCCATGAGAATGGGGCCTATGGCGACAAGCTGTTGCCGGAGACGATGGGGAGCGGCTGTGCGTTTCTCGATTACGACAACGACGGCGATCAGGACATCCTCTTTGTGAACTCGTGCCGCTGGCCGTGGGATCCCCCAAAGAAAGGGATCACCGACGAAGAAGAGCGGAAGCAAGCCAAGCCGACTCAGGCGTTGTATCGCAACGATGGGAAGTGCCGATTCACCGAGGTGACGAAAGAGGTCGGACTCGACGTGACCTTCTACGGCATGGGTGTCGCCTGCGGAGATTACGACAATGACGGCGACGTGGACTTGTTCTTCACGGCCGTCGGCAAGAACCGATTGTTCCGCAACGACGGAGGCAAGTTCGTTGACGTGACGGACGAGGCGGGTGTCGGCGGTGCTGAATCGCAATGGAGCACCAGCACTGGCTGGTTCGACTACGA
>JAYVQJ010000364.1:0-2256 GCA_043777235.1 Planctomycetia bacterium | reverse complement strand
CCGGACGCTAGCGCGTTCCGGCTGATGACACTTGACTCATTCACAATACGTTTCCAACTCAGCGAAGACTAAAAGCTCGGCTTTGTGAGGTTGCTGGGATACGACTGAATGTCGCCGACGGTCACTGCGCCGGTGATCCAGGAGACGGTGATCAGGATGCTGCGACGGTCTTGCCCGGAGTTCTCTTGGAGCCAGATGACCGTGTCCTGTGTGCGTGTCGGACCGGTCCCACCCGATGGGCCGAAGACGATGTCGGTGACGGACGACTTCGAGGTCTTGAGCGCCGCGCCGCCGATCACGACGTGCGATTGCGTCATCCGTCCGGCACCGAATTGATCGAGGTCAATCGTGGTACCGCTGGTTCCGTGCGAGAGGGCATTCACGATGCTCGGACCGCCGCCGCTGGAGGACGGGCCGACGTCGTACGAGTTGTTCGTCAAATTGAGCGTGAGCGCATAGGACGTGTTGTATTGGACTGCCGATTGCCGCGCGATGCGAAGATCCGCCGCCAAGGTGCGAGCCATCGCTTCCAGCGACACTGCGCCGCTCGCCGAGTTCAAAGTCGGCAGCACCACCGAGGCCATCAGCCCGACGATCGTGACGACGATCAGCATCTCGACCAGCGTGTAGCCGGCAGATCGTAGGCCGCACACTCCGTGTGCGGTGCAGTCGGCACACGGAGTGTGCCTGCTATTTTTCTTACGGCTCATAGACGTACCTCAGACTGGCCGAGCCGAAGAACGGAATTGCCGTGACCGTGTCCGACGCACGGGCGATGCCATCGGGTTCCACTTGTAGTTCGATCTGAAGTGTCGCTTGTCGCATTCCCGATCGATTGCCAAACGTCCCTTGTGGCCAACTCAACTGGGTCCAAGCGGTCGTTTGCGGTGTGGCTGATGCCAACTCGATGTCGGTGGGATTCTGTGTCAGCGTGAATCGGAGATTGGCGACGCTCTGTGTTTTGCTGCTGGAAGTTGTCGAGGTGGTCGGACTACTCGTGCCGATCGACGCGGACATGTCCAGCGATGTGCCATACAGTGACGTCTGGCCGATCAACACCGGTGTGAGACTCGTCGTCGACGACGTGCTGGTCGAGTTCAGCGATGAAACACGCAGTTGCGAGCACAGCGGAATAATCTCGGCAGTCTTCGTGTTGAGCAGATTCGTGACTTGCGTGCTCAGATCGCTGGCCGCGAAGTCGAAGGACGCTGACTGACCGGGAAAGGCGACTTCGATCAAGCTGGCCGGAGTGCTGGCGTCCCAAGTGTAGATCAGCAACTCTCCGACGGTTGGCAGCCGCGATTGCACGCCGCTGGTCGCCATGCCGCCGGATCGGCCGCCGGTCCACAGCACCAACACATCGGGAAGCTGATTCTTTCCGACGGTGCGAGTCACAACCGCCATTCCGGCTCGCGTGGGTTGGCCGGTAAGTTTGTACGTTCCAGTTTGCGAGACCATGTACTCGATGCGTTCGAGAGCCGCTTGAGCTTGCAGGTCGGTCTCTTCGATTCCTTTCGTGTACGACCACGCCGAGTTCACCGCGTTCGACATCCCCGCCAGCACCACTGACATCATGCTGAGAATCGCCATCGAGATCAGCAGCTCGGCGAGCGTCATGCCGAGGCGAACTCGGAACTTTGTCTTGCCCACTTTCTTCATCATCCCCTCCTGCCTTACGGCGATGGTGCCACGGATGAGAAGACGCGAATCACCTGCGCGACCGTTCGCGCGGGTTGATTACTGCCGGTGTAGGTGACAGACACGGTCACTCGGCGATGAGAAGTATTCTGTGCCGACACGGTCCAACCGTTCGATCCGAGTTGCACGCGCTCAACGAGCACCGACCGAGTGAACCGGTTGACGAATCCCGGTGCTGCTTGCAGCGCGGAGTCGCGGGCCGTGCTGGTGCCGGCCATCAGACTCATGGCGTCGGCGACCGTCGCTCCGTTATCGGTGCCGAGCACTTCACCGGCCTTCGTGCGCGGCGGGCTTTCGGTCCAACCGGAGTAATCGTCAATCGTCGTGAACGAACTGCGAAACGGCATCGCGATCGAAGCGGTCGATGTCCCGCTGGGAAACTTCGAGGCGGCGATTTCGTCCATCAGTTGCTGAGCGAAACCTTTTCCGATCGAGCGATAGATCGAGTCGTTGCTGGAACTGACCGCTCCGGCGACGGATGTCAGCAGTGCCGCACCGGCCAGCGACAAGACCGCGAGTGCGATCATCGACTCGACGTAGGTGAACCCGGCGCGACGT
>JAYVQJ010000363.1:0-2261 GCA_043777235.1 Planctomycetia bacterium | reverse complement strand
AAATCAAAAATCAAAAATCAAAAATTCCCATGGTTCCGTCGATCGACTTTCTGCCAGCCACCTATCACCTCCAGCGTCAGCGCGAGCACAAGACGCTGTGGCGGCGGATGATGATGTGTTTCTTTTTGACACTGGCGGTGTTGGGGACTTGGCAGCAACGAGACCTTCGCCGCAAGTTGGAAAATCGACGCGATGATTTGCAGTCGACGGCGGAAGGAATGTTGCAGCCGGTCAAAGCTCAATCGCAGTTGGAACAGCAGCTCAACGAAGTGGAAACACGAGCGTTATTGCTGACAACGCTCGAACTGCGTTTGCCGATGACGCGTATCCTGAATGCGATCACCAGCACGCTTCCGGAATTGGTCAGCCTGAGCGAGTGCAACGCGGAAGCCGGTCCGAAAGAGCAGTCCGGTCCCCGTTCTGCCGCGCCGCCGCCTCCCGCGGCCGCGAGCAAGACACCGAAATCACCGTTTGAATCGGACCTGTCGGAACTTCGCAATGCGAAGAACCTCTCGGCGCTGATGCTGACTGTCAGCGGAATCGCACCGGATGACCTGACGATCTCGCAGTACTTGGTCGCGTTGCGCGAGACCGGATTTTTTGAGCGAGTGACATTGTCGTTCACCGGCCAACACACCGTGCGTGAGGAAACGTGGCGGAAGTTTGAAGTCCGCTTGCAACTGAAGAATCCAGAGGCACTGCTGGATCGTTCGACGACACCTATTCGTCGAGTCACAAACGGGACACGCTCCTCCGAGACAAAAGGAACGTCCCGATGAAAGACTCGATCCAGCGAGACAACATTTGTTCGATCCTCGGAACGTTCGCGACGGTCGGCTTCTTCGTGTTGGTGGTGTATCTGCCGGGCGAACGAGCCTGTCAGGCGGCGCGACGCGACATCACCGTGGCCAGCCGAACGATCGACTCGGCCCCGATGCTGATTCAGCAGGCCGCAATGCTGCACCAGAAACAAGCGGAACGGGAAGAGGCGCTACGGCAACTTGACCGCTTGCTGGACGACGAAGACGAACTGCACGGCGTGCTGGAACAGGTCGCGAACCTCGCGCAGTCGGCGGGTTTGAAGATGGACCGCATTCAGCCACAAGCACCGGTCGTTCACGAAACGTATCGAGTCGTTCCGTATCACGTGACGATCTCCGGCAGTTTTCGCCGCATCGCTCAGTTTCTGCATGGACTCGAATCGCAGCCGACGTTGTTCATCGTCGAGCGGCTGCAACTGAAGGGGGAATCCGAACGATCCAGCGAAACGCTGAAGGCTGATCTGACATTCTCCACCTTCGTAAAACGGGCAAGCTTTGTCGGTTTTTCCGAAAAGGGCGACAGCTTGACTCAAACTCAAGCCGATGAACGTTGATTAAAGGAGTGCGGACAGACTGCGCCACAAATCTCAAATCTCAAATCTCAAATTTGAAAACTCGGAACTTTCGACTCCCATGAACCTCTCGTTGATCTTCAAACAACTCGTTCGCGACATGAAAGCCAGCATCGGCAAGACGGTGGTGCTCGGAGTGTTGTTGCTCATCGGGTTGTATTTTTGGGTGCCTCCGTTGTTGAAGGCGTTCTCGGACGGAGCCAAACCGACCGCCGCGCCGACGACTGCCGCTGATCCCAGTTCTTCCGCGAACTCAACGAACAGTAGTTCGTCGACCGCGTCGAATTTGTCGGAGCCTCTCAAGAAGTCACGTGACAGCAAGATGATTGCGAAGCTGCTTCACGAGCAATCCTTGTGGCAACCGGTCAGTGCGGAAGAGTTGCCACAAAACCCATTCAGCCTCGACGACTTGCTACCGCTGCCGGTGCTGATCGAGAAAGACGCTTCGGACGAACCACCGTCCCCGACTCCCGCAGCCAAGATCGTGGCCAAGCTCGAGGGGCTGGTTCTGAAGAGCACTCTGATTGGACCGACTCGGCGAATCGCCATCATCAACAACCAAATGTTCCGCGAAGGGCAGAACGTTTCCTGGAATGACAAGCAACTGCGGTTGGAATCCGTGAATCGCAAGTCGGTCACATTGACCGATGGTTCTCAGAGCTGGCAATTGACGATCAAGGATGCGAATAGCGATTCGGACAACTAACGAAGTTTCACCTCAGACCATGAGCCGGCACGCGCTAGCGTCCGGTTCGAGAATCCCGCGACGTTCCGAACCGGACGCTAGCGCGCAATGGCACTTACTTTACTAACCCGCAGCGTCAGCGAGGGCGATGACAAGAGGCGTTTCCCTTTGTTTCCCTCGCTG
>JAYVQJ010000362.1:0-2262 GCA_043777235.1 Planctomycetia bacterium | reverse complement strand
GCGGCGGCGTATTCCGGCTGAGCCATGAAGGACGCCACGATGTGGCGACTGATCTCGTCTTGATCGGGCTGCGCGTTGCGGTTGGCGTGAGCTTGTTCGCGGATGAGTTGCTTGCGTGAGTGCAGGTCGGCGGGCTGGGCGGCGAGAGCCTCGGTGCTCATGGCGTGTGTCCATTCGTTTTGAGTTGTGAAAGAGAATTACTTCGGCGAGCCGGCGGGCGTCAGCCCCCGGACAGTTCAAATGCTTCGTCCGGGGGCTAACGCCCGCCGGCTCGCCAAGTCGAAATTTCTTTCACAACTCAAAACGAATGGACACACGCCATGAGCACCGAGGCTCTCGCCGCCCCCGCCGACCTGCACTCCCGCAAGCAACACATCCGCGAACAAGCTCACGCCAACCGCAACGCGCAACCCAATAAAGACGAGATCAGCCGCCGCATCGTGGCGACGTTCATGGCTCAGCCCGAATACGCCGCCGCGCGAACGGTCATGTTCTACGTCGATGTCCGATCGGAAGTCCGCACGCGCAACGACCTCGAAGCCGCACTGCAAACCGGCAAGAAGATCGTCGTCCCGTTCTGCGTCGATGGCGAACTTGAGCTCTTCCATTTGGAGTCGATGGACGAACTCGAACTCGGCATGTACCGCATTCTCGAACCAAGAGCGGACCTGCGTTCGGTTGCGGCTAAGCGAGTCGATGTCAAAGATCTCGACCTCATCATGGTCCCCGGCGTCGCCTTCGATCGCCGAGGCGGACGAACCGGACACGGCAAAGGCTACTACGACAAACTGCTGGAACACGCTCGCCCTGATACGC
The DNA here is from genome assembly GCA_043777235.1 of Planctomycetia bacterium. GTDB lineage: Bacteria > Planctomycetota > Planctomycetia > Planctomycetales > Planctomycetaceae > SXKJ01. The sequence goes on along the minus strand of JAYVQJ010000362.1, from coordinate 1,446 downwards.
CACTGATCGCGCTCGCCTTCGAGTGCCAGCTTTTCCCGGAAATCCCGATGCAGCCGCACGACATGTTCATGGACAAAGTCGTGACAGAAGCCGCGGTCTACGAAGGCTTGGGTCGGCGAGGCGACGCAGAGTCCTCCGCACCGTCAAAGCCGCGTTAAACAAATGCAGTGCAAAGTGCAGAGTGAAGACTGCAAAGTGCAAAGTGCAAAGTGCAAAGTGCAAAGTGCAAAGTGACGGCCGGCTGTGTGCATTCCATTTTTTACTTTGCACTCGCCACTCTTCACTTTGCACTGTCATCTCCCTTCTCTTTTCCTCTCCATGAACATCTCCCTTCTCTTTTCCTCTCCATGAACCATGAGCACCCAACCTATCGGCTGCGAAGTCGAAGACACCTACGCCGAAGCCTTCCGCAGCATCTACGCGGAGATCCTCGTCACGGCACGCGACCGCAAGTGGCTGCAACATGCGGTCAACAAGGCGACCGGTCACGCCAGCAGCACGATCTTTTGCGACTGTGAAGCGGGAGTCGATCGCTTCGTCGGGCCGGGCGGCGATGAGTCGTTCGCGACTCCCGATGGCCGGCCGGGTGCGATCATCCAAATGCACGTCCCGCGATTCCGCAAGGACCGCGAGCCGGCGCTCGAACGCTCGCTGTTGACGCGCGTCAGCCAGAACGTGCTGACTTGTCCGACGACGTCGTGCTTCAACCTGCTCGACACCGATCCGTACTTCAAGCTCGGCCGCAAGATCGCCTTCTTCGGTGATGGCTATCAAACACGGGTCGAACGTTTCGGCCGCAAGATGTGGGCGATCCCGATCCTCGGCGGTGAGTTCATCCTCGACCGCCGCTTCGGATTCCGCGACGGCATCATGGGAGGCAATCTCTGGTTCATGGGTGAGTCGGTCGATGCCGCCATCGAAGCGACCGAACGAGGCGTCGCCGCTGTCGAGAAGATCCCCGGAGTCATCATGACCTTTCCGGGAGGCATCGCTCAAAGCGCCTCGAAAGCAGGAAGCAAATACAAATTTCTGATCGCCAGCACGTACCAGCAGTACTGCCCAACGCTGCGCGAAAAACTCGGAGCCGAAAGCCGTCTGCCTGCGAACGTGAATTCGATCATGGAAATCGTGATGAACGGCCGCGACCTCGAGACGCTTTCGATCGCGACTCAAGCCGCCATCGCCGCCGCCCGCACCGCTCCGGGTCTCGTGAAGATCACCGCCGGCAACTACGGCGGACGCCTCGGTAAGTCGTTCATTTATCTGCATCCGCGCGACGCTACATAGCCGTCATCGCTCCGCGTGACGAGCCTATTTAGGGAACGTCTTCAAAGTTAGAAGCGACAGTGAATGAATGACGGCGGGTTGGTGAAAGGCTCGTCACGCGGAGCGATGACGGCTATGTAGCGTCGCGCGGATGCAGATAAATGAACGACTTACCGAGGC
>JAYVQJ010000361.1:0-8737 GCA_043777235.1 Planctomycetia bacterium | reverse complement strand
ACACAAGAATCAACAAGAGTGGCGGAGAGCCCTTAAAAGTGTGACGCAATTCGGACAGCACCGCAGTTACACGCGCCAGCCAAGCACCAGGTGCTCCGACTGAGAAGCATCGCACCGGTTGCGGTTCGAGTCATGCCGGACTCCCTCCATGACTCCCAGTGTCGGAAACAGATCGCGAATGTCCGCCGCTAATTCCGGATGCCGAGCACAATACTCTGTGACTCCCGGCCGCTCGCCGCGCCGTAATCGGCTGACGAATTCTTCTGCCAATTCAGCCAGTTGATTCTCGCTGCTTTCGTCCAAAATGTTCTTCTCCGCATCAAACACCACTCGGTCCTTCAAGCGCCACTTTCATCCGCCGCAACGCGCGAATGTAACGATTGCTGGCTGCTGTTTTCTTGAGCCCCAACACCTGTGCCGCCTCTTCATTCGAGAGCATTTCGAAGTGCCGCAGCGCGAGTACCTCGCGGTCGATCGGCTCCATCAAGTTGAGCGCGGCTTGCACCCGAATTTGCGTTTCCGCGCGGATCGCCGCATTGCTGGCCGAAGTCATCTGCCCAACCAAATGCGCTGCCAGCGAGATCGACGAGGCTTCCGGCAGAGGCCCGTTGTGCAGCGAAATCTCGCGAGCCGCGTCGCGCATCTTGGCTCCCAAGTGCAGTCGATGTAGATCTGTCAGCCGCTGCAATGTCAGCGATCTCAGCCAAATGAAAAGTGGCACCGCCGGATTCGCGGTGTACTCGCCCAACCGTCGGCTCGCATCCAAGAATGCCTCTTGCAGCACATCAGATTCATCCAGCCGGCCCTGCAATCGTGGGTGTAACCGCAACCGAATCATCTGCCTCAGCCGCTCGTGATTCTGCTGAAAGACCCCGGCCAATTTCTCCTCGCTGATGTTCACAAGAGATCGCTCGGCAGGATTCAGAGGTTGCAGATCGGCGTGGCTCATCACAGGAGTTCCGGGAACAGCGCCGTCAGGTCCACCGAAATCTGGGGCCATTCAGTATTTTTACCAGTAAATTCTAAATCTCAGTGGACGGCGGAGCGATGCCGCCGGAAGTCAGCTTACGTGCTGTCTCGTCCATTGAACGTAAAACAGGCGACTCTGACTGATTCGAGTTGGTGTCTATCGGCTGTGGCGGCAATTACTTAACGGCCCAAAGTGGGCGGCACGCTGAATCAAAATTCTGTCGCGGTGGCAAAGCTGTCGTTGTAGGAAACCTCCAATTATGAAGTGGATTCAAAGTCACGAATGGTTTCGGCGACTGTTCTCGAAGCCGCGTCGAATCGTCAAGCGACCGAAGACGAAGCTCGCGGCACGTCGAGCGACGGCCGAGATGCTCGAAGAGCGGATCGTGATGTTCAAGCCGAACACACACATCGAAACGGCGAACGATGTGCGTGCCGATTTAGTCGACAACGGAATGGTCACGATCAACGGCAAGGAGTACGCCGTCAATCCGCGCATCGTTGAAGCGGTGCAGCGGTATCCGGCGTACTTCTATGCCGGTGCCGTTGGACCGGACGGCTTTCCTGATTTGGTCATGGGGCAAGGCCAAGTACATCCAGATTCCACTGGAATCTGGATTGGTCATGTGTTGGATCAAGCGTGGGCCGCACAGACTGATCCTCAATACTCAGAGGCCGAGAAGCTTGAAATCCTGTCGTGGTCTTATGGATTTCCTGTCCATGCGGAGGGAGACATTTGGGCTCACACGATCGTGAATCAGTTTTCTGACGGCCCCTTTCCTGATGCCGGAAACATCGTCACCGAAGAACTCGCTGCTGCGAACGTGATTCGTCACTTGCTTGTTGAAGGCTACATCGGCGACGCGACCCCCGGCACGCTGGGGCCAGAAAAGGTGGACCAGTCTGAACTCGTCGATGCCGAGCATGTCCGTGACTTGACCGCGACGGGTGACGTCAGTGATGAGCGTTCGATTGGTCGCGAACTCAATGCACCGAGCAAATTTCTCTACGAAACGTTCATTAAGAATCCGCCCAATCTTGCGGGACATGGTGAGAACTACCTCGCAACGTTCAAAGCCATTGATTATCCCAACGTTAACGCTCCGCAAACGTCGTTCTCGATTTCAGACTTCATCACGCAATTGAACACCGCCAAATTGGATATCGGAGACTTCTCCGCCACGTTCTTGAATCTGTTGTCGAACGTCGACGACGATCGTCTCGTAACGGGCAAACTGGTCATTGAGAATCCACCGACGCTCGGCTCTCCGCTGACGGTCAAGGTGTTGACGGGCGGCAGCGTTTGGCAGATTCACAACGGATACACAGAACTCACTCTGCGCAAAGAATCCGATAGCGGCGACCATCCAATCTTAGTTCTGACGCGGAATGAACAGTCTCGTGGTCAGATCATCGACCGGTTTATTTCGCTGCGTGCGAACCTCGTCGAATTAAAAACAAACCTCCCCGCGCCGCTGCACAACCAGCTTGAGCCGTTTGCCAGCATTGTTGACGACGTGCTTTCGGAAGGCCATGCGCTGCTTGATAGCGGGACGTTGAATCTCGACAAGCTCGTCGGTGACTTCAAATCACTATTCAGTTCTGTCGTCGATCCGTTGAAGCCGGTGATTATCAAAATCCTCAATGGAACCGTGACCGGAAATGATCTCCAAAATCTGGCAACAACACTCGGAGCGAGCACCAGTACCTATCTGGATTATTGGATCAAAAACATCGATACCGGTTTGGAACATTGGAGTGAGCTGGGGCTAGCGATTTCACGAACCCTGTTCGATCCGCAGACTCAGCGAGATATCCAGAATCACGAAACCAACAGCTTGGGACCGGATGCGGTCGGTCCTGATTTTCTGGATCGTCGAGGCAACGCGGAAAGCAAAATCGGATTGCTCGAACGACTCGGCTCGGAGATCGACAACCCGAACCACGACGACAAGACCGACGACTCCTTCGTGAATCAGTACCTGCTGTCGATGCTCGGTGTCCCGCGCAAGATCGGTGAATTGCGTGTCGGGATCACGGACCTCATCGAAGAGTTGAAGTCCAAGACTCTCGATCCCGTGCATGAGTTGCTGGGTGATCTCGACCCACTGAAACCGCTGGAGGATTGGATCGAAAAGCAGGTCAAGGAGTATGTCGAGAACGTCGTGACGAGCCTTCTGGAAGATCGCTTTGAAATCCCTGTCTCTTTGCTGGACTATTTGCTCACGACGCCGCAAGCCACGCTGATGGATATTCGTGGCCTGTCGATCGAAGACTCCAGCGTTACTCCAACTCATACGACCGAGGTCTCTCTCTTCCGGTCCACTGACCATGAAACGGTTGACTCTTATCTCGGCTTCACCGGAGCAGATCATCTCGAACCGTTGTTAGAGACCAATCCCACTCGTTCGTTCCAGGCCGGGACCAAGAAGTTCACACTGACATTTCACCCGAATACGGAAGGCGGGCTCAAACAAAACGCAGAATTCGACAAAACCAAATTCGCGGCGTATGCCAATACCGTGACGCTGGGCAAGGCGCTGCTCCTGCAAGAAACCATCGTCGGTTCCGCACCGAATACGGTTCAACCCAAAACGATCAGTAAACTGCTATCCGATCTGACCGAGCAAACCTACGACTTCGCGAAGCTTCAAATCAACGGCAATCATGGTGGTGACATCATGACGGCCACGATGCCCGGTGCGCTGGATGCCTTGGGCCAGTCGACCAGCGCGAAAGCGATTTATGGTCAGCCGACGTCGTCCGATTTGTGGGCCTCGACGATCGACACCGATCACATCTGGCGCGCCGACAGCAGCACGATTCGCTCCAACTTGTACCACTTTCACAAAACGGGAGTCGGCAACAATTGGGTGACATGGACGATTGAGGGATTACCGGTTGGTGAATACCAGGTTCAAACAGACTGGCTGACCAACGATCGTTTGACCAACGAAGGGAACATCACTCCCGCCACGGCAGCGGCGTATCAGGTCAATGGGCAGATCATACGGGTCGATCAGACAACGTATCCCGACGACGTCACTGTCACTGGCGACTCGATCGAACCGGGCGGTCAGACTTGGAAGAACCTAAAGACGGTGACGGTATATGCCAACGGACAAATCATTGTCAGGCTCAGCGACGACAGTGGCATCAGCGGGATACGAGACGACAATCACGACGGTATTGATGATGAAGGCCAATTCGTCGTGGCAGGCCGAGTGCGAATCGCACGGACGGATGGCAGCGCGGCCTACATCATCGACAACCAGCAAACAAGCGATGCCACGCCGATTCCTGGTGTGCTGTACCGCCGCTACGCCGAATCATCGAGTGCCCCTCAATTGCGTTTGGCCTTTGATCCCAGTGTTACTGGGGTCATCAACGATCATCAGTTGATGATTGATGAAACGCTCGCGTTACCGAACGGGACGGAAGTCAAATACTTCACCGGTTACAACATTGTTAACGGTGTCGCAATCACAGCCGCGCCGGTTGGAGAATTGGTGAATGACACGACGTACTACATTCGCGTTGCTGCGGATCGCCACCACATCGCGCTGTATCGGAGTTTTGCGGACGCGACGAGTGCGAATCACTTGAGCCCGATTGATTTGGATGCGACGCTCACCACCGGGCACAATCATCGGCTGGATGTGGCCTTCACTTGGACGCCAATCGCTCAATCTGATCTCAATGCACTCAACGGTGGTCAGTTACCACAGAGCCTGCGGAATGTCTTTGCCGAACGCGGCGTCAGTCCCGCGTATTTCACTGCGGACGATCTCTACAACAAGCAGTTGATCCGCATCCCGTTTGTCGAACGTTTGCTTGAAGACAGCGTCCGTCTGAATCCCGATCCGTTGTCGGCGTATCTTCTGCTCCACGTCACAGTGGACTTGTTGAACAGCGTCAAAGCCAGAGCGACTGAACTGACCGATGCGATCTCAGCCAAAGACTCCGGACTGATCAAAGTCAAAACGAAACAGTTATTGAATCTTCGCGAGCAACTGGCTGATTCGCTCAACAAGATTTTGCTCGACAGTTCATTTTCAACCCAAACACTTCTGGGCCAATCTCTATTTAGCAACCACACAGTACTGAAAGACACTAGCGATTTGAGGAGTCTGCCAAACCGAACGTTGGAGCAAAACATTCGGCTGAATCGGCGCTTGCTGGAAGATTCTTACCCCAAGGAGATTGCTCACGCGGTGCCGAACAGTAGTCCGGGGAGTTATCCGAACGACCTTGTCGTCACTCCGGTCGTCACTGGTTCCAAGTGGTTGGTCACGCGCGTGGAGAAGGCTGATCCGACCGGAAGCAACAAGGTTGATTACGGCGATCAATACGCGGTCACATGGGACGGCAGTCAGTTCAAAATCGCTCAAGAATGGCAGGATATCGACTATCGAACGGGGTATGGCAACTTCACGTTGTGGGAGAGTGCCACGCTGCGTGACGGAGCCTTTCGCAAGCTCTTCAAAGACTGGCAGAATGGGGCTGAGAACTTTCCCGATCTCGGAGACGGGACCACGCTTGATCCTGCTGCCGCACTGCATCCGATTTCGGCTCTAGTCTTCGGGCAGTTCCCTGCGTATCAAGCTCCGACCCCGATCTTGATCGCATCGAACTCCGGCGATTTGGTGATCAATGGGAACCAGACGCTGAACCTCATTGGAGACAAGACCTTCTTCAACATCGTCGGTAACAACGACGGAGTTCCCGACACGCTGCATTTGATCGTTTCGGAAGACGTCATGCTCAACGGGACTATCGGCGACGTCACGCTCGCAGGATTCATCGGTGGCGGCGGGCTGACCAATATCGAGATCACGTCCAGCAGCGGTCGTGTCATTCTCAGCCACGGCGCGACGATCTCGACTCGGCAAGTTGCCAACGGAGCGAATCCTTGGACGGCCGCATCCGTGGGCAACTCTGGAAACGTCACGCTCACCGGGCATCAGATCGAAATCGGCGAAAATGCCAACATCCTGGCACAAGCGACCGGCAACTTCACCGCCGGAAATGTCACGTTGACGGCGACGGAAACCTTCGATCAGCCGTGGCACTTTCTGGGATTCAAAAACTTTGGTGGGATCACCACCGAAGCGGGAATCAATGTGGCGATGGATGCCACGATCCAAGGCAACGACATCAGGTTGCTCTCCTCGGCGACAACGAACAAGTCGGCGACGATCGGCGATCCCTTTTCCTACTCCACGCGAGCGATGGCACTCGGCGAAATCGACGGCAACGGGAAGCAAGATTTGGTGGTCGTGACCGACGGACAAGGGATTCTGCGGTACGAATACGCCGACAACAAATTCGGTTCTGCGACTGTAATTGACGGGGGCATTTATCACTCGACCTCCGTCGTCATCGGTGACATTGACGGCGATGGCCGCAACGATTTGGTGGTGGGAAACGTTGGTCAGCCCAATCGAGTTTACCTCAATCTGAACGGAGTCCTGACGTTCGCCGGCAACGTGGATAACACCGCGCGTAAGACGACGTCGATGCTCCTGGCTAACGTCACGGGTGATAGCCATCGGGAGTTGATCGTTGGCACTGACGGCGACGGCGTCTTGATGTACTCATTCGCAAACGGCTCATTTGGCGTGCCGACGGTCATTGAGAACGGTGCCTTTGATACGACCTCGCTTGCTGTCGGAGATGTGGATGGCGACAGCGATCCAGATTTGGTGATCGGCAATTCGGGGCAGGCCAATCGGCTCTATTTGAACAACGGCGGAGCGTTCAATTTCTCCGCGAACATCGGCGCGAGCCTCAAGACAACGGCGGTCGCGCTGGGAGACTTGAACGGCGACGGCAAAGCAGAGTTGGTTGTAGGAACGGACGGCGACGGCTTATTGCGATACGACTTCGTCAACGGCAGCTTCGGTGCTCCGACGATGGTCGAGAACGGCGTCGATACTGTACCGCGACACACAACATCGCTGGCCTTGGCAGATGTGGACGGCGACAGCGATCTCGACTTGGTCGTCGGCAACTTTGTTCAGACGAGCCGGCTCTATCGGAATGTTGGTGGCGGTTTAATTGCCGGTAAGAACATCACCACGGATACGAGACCGACCAAAGCGCTGGTCGTTGGCAATGTGGATGGCAGCGTTGGACTCGATCTAATTTTGGGCAATGACCGTCAGCCGAATCGGCTTTACCGTTGGACCGAAGTTGACACGACGTTCGGATATCTCAGCGGCGAAGATATCAACGTCGATCCACAGCTCGTACGCAAGTTGAACATCAAGGAGCCGGTCGAATTCAGCACCGACTCCGCGATTGCCGTCGTTGCCGAATCGACTAGCCGAATCGTGATCGGCCCAGGAGCCACTCTGCGAGCCTCGCACAACATCGAGGTGAACTCAACAGCCACGGCCAAGGCGGAGATCACCACACTCGCGACGAGCACTCTGTTTGGCGTGACTTATGGAAACTCTAAACCGACCGCCGAAGTGATTGTCGAGAACGGCGCGGTCATCTCCGCCAGCAATGACCTGCAGGTTCAAGCTCACGCGAACAACACGGTGAAAGTTCGGACCTTTGTGCCCAATGCCGGTGAGACATTCACGGCCACGCTCTCGCTGGCGGATGGGAAAGCCAATTCGTTGGCTCAAATTCGCAGCGGCGCGCGCGTCGATGCCAAGAACGCGACAATTAAAGCGGAGAACCTCAACTCATTCCGCAACGAAGCGATCTCAGCGGGACTTGGAGCACAAAGTGGGGGGAGTGTCGGAGTCGGCCTCGCTCTCGCGTTCAGCTTCAATCAGTCACACGCAACGGCCGATGTCAGCGGCAACGTGAGCATCACCGAAAACCTGGAAATCGTCGGGCAATCGGTGAATAGCGAAAACATCACTCGCTCGCTTGGAGCCGTCGGTGGTGGTTCGGGGCAATCGACTCCCAACGTGAACCCGACGCTCTTCAACGCAATGACGAGCATCGCCGGTGTCTCCAGTCTACTGAGTTTGGGTGGAGCCGGACTCGTTGGAATTAACTCCTTCGGCGATCAAATCTCGAGCGGCATTGCGGCTTCGTTTGCGGTGGCCACGAGTGACAACACGGCTAATGGGCTCATCGGCGATGACGCATTGATCTCTGTCGGCCGGCCGACAATCGTGAATGGCCGCGCAGTTTTGAACGGCGGCAACCTGAACTTGAAGTCGATCGCCACGGATCCTTTCCAGATCAGTGCGATCAGCAGCGTCGGAGCGCAAGGAGCGACCAAGAATCTGAGCTTCGGCGGAGCGGTGACTTACTCGAAAGTCGCGAATCAAGCCAACACGTTCGTCGGCCATCATGCGGTGGTCGATGTGGCGAATGTGTTCAACGTCGATGCTCAAGCGAAACTCGAAAGTCCGCTGGATCCGTTCGATCTGGTGAAGACGTTTTCGGGATACCTCGCTCCGCACAATGACGTGACACAAGTGGGATCGGAATACGCTCGCGCGGCGAAGGCTGGTCGGGACGTCCAAGGGGCACTCGGCGACCGAGTGAAAGGGACGTTGGACGATTACGACCAGCATGACAATCTCGGCACGAGCTTTGTCCATGCGGGTGGAGCGGTCGAAGGTGGCGGGACGGCGATCGGTGGCGGCGTCACGATCATGTTTCCGTACAACTCGGCAACAGCCGCCGTTGCCAGCATGGCCCGCATCAATCAGCGAAATCAATTGCCGCATTCGACCTCTCAGGATGTCACCATTCACGCGGACGGTTCAATGGAATTGGGCAACTTCGCGGGCAA
>JAYVQJ010000360.1:0-8740 GCA_043777235.1 Planctomycetia bacterium | reverse complement strand
CTCGCTAACGCTTCGGGTTACTTGCCACGATCAAACTTCGCATTGCAGGGATCAACCACATGTCGGACGGATACGCCCCGCAGTACCTCGAAGGGCTGCGGTTGTTCAACGAGGAGGAGTTCTTTGAAGCTCACGATGTCTGGGAGGAGTTGTGGTCCGAGTCGCTCGGCGACGAGAAAAAATTCCTGCAAGGACTGATTCAAGCGTCGGTGTCGTTATTCCACTTCGGCAATGAAAACTTCGGCGGAGCACGCAAGCTCTACGACACATGCCGGCAGAAGCTCGATCCTTACCGGCCGAGCTTCATGGGTTTGGACCTCGCTAAATTTTTGATCGACTATCAGCTCTGCTTTCAGGAACTGCTCGACCACAAAGAGAGATACCCGACCGACATTGAACTGCGAGATGAGCTCGTTCCCAAGATGACGTTCACCGAGGATGCGACCTAATGAGCGACGTGTTTGACGTTCAAGATGACCTGAAACTGTTCACCGGCGAGGCTCCGCTGTTTCCGTTGCTGAACGTGGTGCTTCTGCCGCAGACATGGCTGCCGCTGCACATTTTCGAGCCGCGTTACCGAGCCATGATCGCCGACGCCTTGGACGGCGACCGGCTGATCGCGATGGCCTTGCTGCATCCGAATCAAGAACTGGCCTACGAATCGAAGGCCGCGAAGATTCATCAGGTTGTGTGTCTCGGCCGAATCGCCGTCGAAGAGAAGTTGCCTGATGGCCGATTCAATCTCACCCTGCGCGGAATCTGCCGAGCACGCATCGACTCCGAACTCGACACCGACCAGCCGTATCGCACGGCCGAACTGACGTTGCTCTCGGACTTTTATCCATCTGAGCCGACCATCGACCGCCGTCATCGGCAACGAGAATTGTTCTCCGGCGCGACAGAGATTCTGCCGGAGCTGCAATCCGACCCGCTACTCCATCAATTGCTCGATGCCGAGATCCCGCTCGGAGTTTTGTGCGACGTGCTGACGCACTCGCTTGGCCTCAGCCCATTGGATGCTCAGATGCTGCTCGAAGAATCGGACGTCGACGTTCGCAGCGATCTCGTCCTAAATCATCTACGGAGCAAAAAGCGAAGCCTCGCCGCCGGCATCAACTCCGGATTCCCACCCGCCTTCAGCCGCAACTAGGTCAGTTGGCTTTCGCAGGTTGCGGGACCGGCATTCGCACCACGAGATCATCGCCGCGTGGGTTGTCGTCGAAGCTGCGGCCGTCGTCGTCTTGTTCGTTCTGACCGACGCTGTAGAAGCGGTAGCCGTCGGCGGTTCGCTCGTATTTCAACGGCTTGCCGGTGAACAGGTCGTTGGGGATCTCAGCGATCTGTTTCGGCGCGAGTCGCTCCAGCGAGTCGGGGTACGCATTCATTTCGGCTCGGTACATTTCGAGAGCAAACGCGAGCTCCAGATTCCGCATTCGTTGGATAACCCGGCCTTCCGCGCCGACGACCTGTTGCAGGGCGGGAAGTAGCAACGAAATCAACACGTCCGACATCGCTTGCGTAATCGCTGGTTTGCCTCCGAGCAGCGACAGGAGCACCATCGGCCCGCGAGTCTTTGCGACCAATTTCTTGAGGTCTTCGTTGAATTGTTTCAGCTCGGTCGCTCGCACTTGGTAGTCGGGTTTGCGAGCAGTCTCGGCCAGCCGGTCGTACCACTTGTTGGCAGACTTGAGTGCCGCGTCCCAATCGACCGACTGCATGATCGCTCCTTCGGCCAGCTTTTCGATCAGCGATCCGTTGTCGCCAACGCCATCCGTGATTTCTTTCAACCCCATCTGTCCGCGAGCCATGCGGTGTGCGACATCCAAGAACATCGACCGTTCGCTCGTGTCGAGCTTGTCGGCGACGGACGCTCGCGCCGGCAGACGGTCCAGTTGCTTGCGATACAGCGCGAGCATTTTCGCCGACGGCTTCGTCTCCGACAGGAACTGCAACTCACCGTTGATCGCCATCGACTCGATCGCCAAACCGACGAGGTATTCAATGAGCGTCGGTCCCTGCCCGACCAATCGGCCGAGCCGGTGCATCGTCATCAAGTCACGCCACGCATCGACTTGGCTCCCTTCGGCGAGTTCCCACATCGCTCGCGCCACCAGCGCGCGACCGAGTTCGCGAGATTTCTGTACGCCAGGCAACAACACCTCGATCAAACCACCGTCGGGATTCGCATCGGCGTTGACCAATGGCGAGAAGTAACGCGGTCGCTCAGTCGCAGCGGCCACGAGCACGAGCGGCATTTCGTTTTCCTTCAACCAGGCGGCGATCAGCGGAAATTCAGCGGCTTTCCAAAGCCGTTCGTCCGCCTGGTACTCCATTTCGTTGATTTGGTTAATTGGCGGAGCATTGTCTTGCGATGCCGCCCATTCTCGAAAGGATTGAAAATACTGGCCCTCGTCCGGAAGCGGTTCGATCCCCATGCCTTTGAAGAATCGGTCCGGCTGCCGTGCTCCTTCGGGACGTGGCCCCATCGCCTGGTACAGCAGCACGCAGGCGTTGTTCTCAGCGGTGACGTCTTTGCTGAAATGCCGATTGACCGCTGCGAGGTAATCCACGAATCCATCCGGTCGCAGCGGTTCCGTGAAGTGCGTTGTCTCCTTGGAGATCGTGATCTTCGGTGCGGGCAAGGCGGCCTTCGGCTTCGCGGGATCGGCCTTGTCATTCTGAGCGAACGCCAGACAGGGCTGTGACACGAATAACACAGCGATGAGACGCCAGAGAGTCGAACCGGATCGAGTCATCATGTTCCTCGCTTGATGTTGGACACGGATGACACGGAAAGCACGGATCGGGCAATCAGGCTCAGTGGCGATCCGTGTTCTCCCTGTCATCCGTGTCCAAAATCTGAGATTTGAAGTTTGCCATCCCACAGACCGGAGTGGCCATTCCTTTTGTCTAACCAATCCAGAGCGTCCGTGACTTTCACGCCAGCACTTCCGAGACGACTCGGCCAGCCACATCGGTCAGCCGGTAGTCGCGCCCGGCGTAGCGGTACGTCAGCCGCGTGTGATCGAGTCCCAGCAGATGCAGGATCGTCGCGTGGAAATCGTTGACGTGGCAGCCGTTCTCGGCGACGCGAATGCCGTGCTCATCGGTCGATCCGTGAGCAACTCCACCTTTCGCTCCGCCGCCAGCCAGCCAGGACGAGAATGCCCATGAGTGATGCTCGCGCCCTTTCGCGTCGGCGACGTTGTTGAACGGCGTACGGCCGAACTCGGTCGTCCACACGACGAGCGTGTCGTCGAGCAACCCGCGTCGCTTCAGATCTTTCAGCAACCCGGCGATCGGCTGATCGACATTCTTCGCCAACCGAACGTGATCCAGCATGTCGCCGTGCGAATCCCAGTTGCCCGACGAGCCGGTATCGATCAACTCGACAAACCGCACGCCGCGTTCGATGAGTCGCCGCGCCGCCAGACATTGCCATGCAAAGCCATTCGTGCTGCCGCGCGGCAGACCGTACAGAGCGTGCGTCTCATCGGTCTCCTTCGACAGGTCGAACGCTTCAGGCGCGGCGATCTGCATTCCGAACGCCGTCTCGAACGAACGAATCCGAGCGGCTAATGCGGGATCGTTGCCTCGCTCGGCGAGATGCCGACGATTCATCTCGGCCAGCGCGGCGAGTTCTTTTTGTTGCCGACCAGACGAAACTCGCGGCTTGATGTTCCGCATCGGTTCGGCACCGGGAACGACGAGCGTTCCTTGATGACTCCCCGGCAAAAAGTCACTCGCCCAAACTTGCCCGCCGGCATAGGGCGAGAACGGTGCGATGACCATGAACGACGGCAGATTGTTGTTCGGGCTGCCGAGTCCGTAACTGACCCACGACCCGATGCTCGGCCGAGCTTGATTGAACGAACCGGTGTGCATCCCCAGCGTCGCGTTGTAGTGATTCGAATGATCGCAGTGCATCGACCGAATCAGTGCGATGTCATCGACACACTCGGCGACGTGCGGAAACAGCGTGCTGACTTCGGTCCCGCACTCGCCGTGTGGCCGGAACTCCCACTGCGGCCGCTTGAGAAACAGCTTTTCGTACCCCGGCCGATTGCGAGTCTCCGGATGATCGAGCACCACTTGCTTGCCGACATCCGCGTGCAATCGCGGCTTTGGATCGAACGTATCGACGTGCGAAACTCCCCCGCTCATGAAGCAGAAAATCACGTTCTTCGCTCGCGCCGCCTGATGCGACGGCCTCGCGGCCAACGGATCGCCCGCCGAGTCGTCCGCCAACAACTCCGACAAGATCCCCGGCCAAAGCACTGAGCCAGCGACCGCAGATCGGAGTAGGCCGCGACGAGAACAGTGCTCGCACGAATCTCGATTCATCAACAGTTCCCTTCGATCACTTCCAACGGAGTTCGTCCACTCGGTCTCGCAAGTCAGCCTTGATCGTCGTCCAGCGAGCCTGCCAGAGCATACTCGGCATTCGCGAGTCGTCCACGTCGTCCGTGTAGATCAACTGCCGCGTCAGCACGGCAAAATCTTGAACATGAAATTTCTCCTGGAAGTCGTGAAACAGACGATCGAGCGACTTGCCCGATTTCAGCAACGCCCACAGATCGACGAAATCTTTTTTGGTACGGCGATGGCAGATCGCCGCCAGCTTCATCGTCCCGATGTCGTCCAGAGCGGCCATATCGCAACCGAGCAGCGAACAGCGGCGAACCGGACGCAAGCGAAGATACTCGTACTTCATCACGAGCACTCGAACCCCATGCAGTTTGCCGTGCAAAGCCTTAGCTTCGGATCCCAGAGAAACGAACGGCAAATTCTGAATGAGTTCTCGTTCCAACTCGGCGAAGTCGAATTGCGAACTCGACACGAAAAAGTCGAGATCGACTGAACGACGATGACCCAACTGCAAGGCCAGAGCCGTTCCGCCCGCCAGATAAGCTCCGCACGAACGCAGAATTGGCCCCAGCTTTGCCAGAGCGGATTTCTGCCGCGACCCGATCACGTTGGTATGCCAAGTCGTCATTTCAACCGGCTCGCCGATCCCAGATTTCTCGACCTTCGGCATTCAACCATGCATCGACGGTTCGTTTCGGCAGCCGCCACATGGCTTGCCAAAAGCGCAGTTGCTCGCGCGAGAGCCCTCGACCGCGACGCTTCATGACCAATTCCTTCAACGGCTCATCGCCCACCGTGCGACATAACCATTTGAGACTTTCCCAGTCGCCTGCTTCGAGAATTCGGAAGGCCACGAAGTCGCCGTGAGTCTCACCATTCAGCCGATGAAAGTGCGTGTCCCAAAACAACGGCCGCAACCGCTTCGGCAGCTTGCGCGGCAGCTTGACGATGTGATTGGCTTTCGCGGGCACGTTCGCACCTCAATCGACGTACAAGAATTCGTTGCTGCTCAAAAGCACTCGCAGCCACGCGGCCCAGGCTTGAACGGGACGCTCGGCTTCGGCGACGTCAGACAAGTCGCGTTGATAGTCGGACAAGAACTGCTCCGCCGCGTCACGCTCTTCCGAGCTGATTGCTCGGCTGAAAAGCAGAGCGAAGACTCGATCGAAACGTTGCTCCTCAGACAGCGGTTGCAGCCGGCGAGCAAAGCTCTCGGACTTCGCATGAACGAACGGGTCGTTCAAAAAGAACAGCGCCTGCGTCGGCACCGTCGTCGTGAAGCGATCGGGTGTGCTGGTTGCCGTGTCCGGCCCATCGAACAGCGCGAACAACGGATGCCGTTTAATCCGTTGCAACATCAAGTACACGCTGCGGCGGTCGTGTTCATAGACCGCCGCGAACGGAGCGTGTTGCGTGAAGCCCCACGTCTTCTCATCCGGGAACGGATGCGGCCCGCCAGACGAACGGTCGAGATCGCCGCTGACAGAAAGGATCGCGTCGCGGAGTTCCTCGGCCGACAGACGACGGGAGGAGAGGAGTGGCGAGTTGTTAGTGGCGAGGGACGAGTTGGAAGGCAGTGCGACCGCGTTTGTCTGGTCTTGCTCACCACTCGCCACTCGCCACTCGCCACTCTTCGCCTGATACGCCTCGCTCGTCACGATCAATCGGTGCATCGACTTCATCGACCAGCCGCTCTCCATGAATCGCACGGCCAGCCAATCGAGCAACTCCGGATGCGTGGGCGGTTCGCCGCGCGTGCCGAAATCGTTCGGAGTCTTCACGAGTCCCACACCGAAGTGATGTTTCCAAATCCGGTTGACCATGACGCGCGCGGTCAACGGGTTATTGCGCGACGTCAACCATTCGGCGAGTTGCAGCCGGCCGCTGCCGGAATTTGGTGGGACGGTCTGTTCGCCGAGCACGCTCAAGAACCGGCGCGGCACGGCATCGCCGAGCGACTTCGGATCGCCACGCAGATGAATCTTCGTGTCGTGCGGTTGTCCTTCAGTGACGGCGTAGGCCAACTCGACTTTCGGTGCGAACGCGAGTAACTCGGTGCGCTGCCGATTGAGTTCGGCCAACTTCGGCGCGGCTTCGATCGGCTTCGCCAGCAACTCAGAGACATTGCCGCTAATGAGTTCCAGTCGCCAACCAACTCCGTCTCCACCGCCGCGATGCGCGTCGGCCACGCGACCGCTGACTCGCACAATGCCGTCGATCGGACTGAGCCACCCAACAGCGACTGGCCCATCTGGAGCCGGATGCACATAAAACGTCTTCGGCGGCAGTGTCGTCCAGACCTTGATCGGTGCGTCAGTCGAGTTGACCCAAGCGGACGGTGTCTCTCCCGCGCGCCACGAATTCAGGCCGACGTTCTTCTCGACATCACGAACCGCCTCGCGCATCAGCGTTGGTCCGTTGCGAGCATCGAAGAAAAACCACGTCGAAGCGTTGCCGTATCGATCGGCGTGAGGATTCCCGGCGAGAAAATCGTCGACGACATCGCGAGTCACATTCCAGCGTTGACCCGCTCCGCCGACGTCGGCGATTTCGAGCTCAACGAGCGTGCTGTCCGCTCCGTGATTCGCTCGCGGCAGGACGACGAGTTGCAACATCTCGCCCCGTTTCACTTCAATGTGATCGAGCGACATCAGCCGGAACGCGCTAGCGTCCGGTTCGACCGGTTTTTGACGTTCCGAACCGGACGCTAGCGCGTTCCGGCTGATCTTTGAAACCGCGACCTCCTCGCGAATCTCTTGAGCACCGCCGTCGTCGAATTCTCCTTGAGCCAACACTCGTGCGTTCTTCGCAAAGGTCTCTTTCAATTGCTGCTGATTGGCTGCAGCTCCGTCGTTGAGCGACTTCAATTCGGCTTCGATCTTTGCCAACCGCTCCTGATGCGGCTTGACCGAGAGTTCCATCTCGGCCGGCGGCAGCAGCGGGATCATGTCGCGCGGAGCTTTGACTTTCTCGCAACCGGGGAACGGATACCGCGTGCTCTCGAAGATCCCGTACAGCCCGTAGTAATCGGCCGCTGAGATCGGATCGTACTTGTGATCGTGGCATCGCGCGCAAGCGATCGTCAGACCAAGAACACTCTTGCCAAGCACATCGACGGTGTCGTCGATCGTCAGAAAGTGATCAGCATCGAGATCAAACCCGAACCGCCGCGCGATGCTGAGGTATCCGGTCGCGGTGATGAGTTCCGCGTAGCGTTCGCGTGTGAGCCGGAACGCGCTAGCGTCCGGTTCGATCGGTTTCTGGCGTTCCCAACCGGACGCTAGCGCGTTCCGGCTGATGTTTCTTGCCATCAAGTCGCCCGCAATCTGTTCGCGGAGGAAATCGCCATACGACTTGTCGCTGTTGAACGCATTGATGACATAGTTGCGATACCGCCAAGCGTGCGGAGCCGGATAGTCGGCGGTCTCGCCGGCGGTATCAGCGTAGCGGACGACATCGAGCCAATGCCGCGCCCACTTCTCGCCGTAATGCGGCGACGCGAGCAATCGCTCGACGACACGATCAAACGCATCGGGCGATTCGTCCGCGAGAAACTCGACAACGTCGTCTGGCGTCGGCGGGAGACCGATCAGATCAAACGTCACTCGACGAATCAGCGTTCGCTTGTCGGCACGTCTCATGTCCGAGGCGAGATGCAGAAAACAATCAATCGGATTTGCGACCGCTTTCGATCCGCTCGGCGTGATCGCTTTCGGCGAGACGAACGCCCAATGTTGTTCGGATCGAAACGCAGCGACCTTCGCGGGCCATTTGGCACCGGCTTTGATCCACGCGGTGAAGTCAGCCACGACCTCGCGCGGCAGCGGTTTGTCGGGCGGCATCGCCGAGACACCTTCTTCGCGGCGAATCGCTTTGAGCAGCAAGCTCTCGTCGGGATTACCGGGCACGAGTGCCGGGCCGGACTCGCCACCTTTGGATAATGCCTCGGGCGAATCGATTCGCAGCTTGCCGCTGGTCTTCTGCCCGCCGTGACAGCGGAAACAAATCTCGGCGAGCACAGGCCGAATCTTCTTCTCGAAGAACGCCTCGTCCACTTCGTCCGCGCGAAGTCCTCCGCACGCCGCGAGGCTCAATCCAATTCCGATCAGACAACGGGCGGTGAACGATTTCATACGGACCTCTGAGTGTGTTCTCGAGAGGCGAAAGTGTAAAAGGGGTGAGCGCACAGCGGCTAGGTTCTTCGTACCACAGAATCTGAACACAGGGCACCAGATTTATCAGCCGGAACGCGCTAGCGTCCGGTTCGGAACATCGATCGACTCTCGAACCGGACGCTAGCGCGTTCCGGCTGATGTTTCCGACAAAGATTCGTTCGTCCTCGCAGGACCAATGACCAATGACCAATGACCAA
>JAYVQJ010000359.1:0-2267 GCA_043777235.1 Planctomycetia bacterium | reverse complement strand
TCCTGATACCGCTCATACGCCGCCCGCCGAGCCTCGACAATCCAATCCGGCTCGTCCCGCGCTTCCAAAAACGCCTCAAACGCCGTCCGATGGAAGCCAGTAACTGTTTCAAAAGTCGTCATCGTTGCTGTCATTGTTCTTCCCGTAGGATGGGCACTCTTGCCCGTCTAAATTTTCCCAGCCGTCGCGAGTACTTTCTGAATTGTCTTGAGTGGCAGCATAAGCGAAAGCGGAGCATCGTTCAGCGGAACCGCACCGTAGGACGCATACCAATTCGCAACCCGCTGGTTCTTGGCATCGATGAGCATGGCCACGCCGCCAATCTCAGCCGCTGCCAACAAACATCGCCGGCCAGCCGCCAGGAGAAGTTGTCCGCCAAGCCCTTGACCTTGAACCGAAAGATCCACGGCCAGTCGAACCAAACGGAACGCCGGCACTTCATGCTGAGCCAATCCTTTGCGAACCACCTCGGGCGTCCGAGAGTACTCCAGCGACGCCGGGCAGAGACTGTAAAAACCGAAAATCGTCGTTCCATTCTGAGCAATCGCCAAAAAGGTCTTCGCGGCTCCGCGCTCATGACTTTGCCTCGCGAAGTGACGCAAGAAGTCATTCAGAGCCGGTTCGCCACAATCAAACAACGTCCGATCGTACTGCTTGCTGATCGGAACCTCGCGCCAATCCGAGATGGTCATGACCGCTCCGGCATCGCGCGAGCCGCTTTTCGCAACCTCGCATTGGGAGCAGGCGGATTCTCCAAAAGCTCCATGACGAGCCGACTGTCTCGCCGAGAGAGCTTCACGCGCTCATGCTCATCAATCACCGATTTGGCTTCTCGCACCGCCGAGCGCAGAATGAAATCCGCCATGTCCGTCTGTTCGAGCGCCACGGCCCGCATGATCAAAGCCTTGTCGGCTGGCCGGACTTGCAAGGCTAACTGATTCTTTTCTTTCACCGCCGTTTGTGCCATTGCATTCTCCAAATGGGACACGCCGTAGAATGAGAACTAGAAGTCTTGTCCGACCTTGTTTCTCAGTTATCGCTCTTGGGTTTCACCTGGTGTGACTTCAACAGCAACCGCCCAATCCTTCAGAGAAGTTGGGTGGCTTGTCGAAATCCCGGACACATTCCTCTTCTTTGTTTTCCATCGAATTTCACCTTCGGAATCCGCCCATCCAAGTCGAATAATCGTCCGTGTTGGTTGTCTGTCACGACGTCGTGCAAAGTGAAATTCGATTTCAAACGGCGCAAGCTCGTTTGGAAAATAACCAACACCCGAAAGCAGAAATGCCTGCCGATCCAGCCGTGAAATCGCCAGTTCAATAACTCCGTCACACCAGATTCCACGAGCTCGAGTGAAGTCGATCAAATGGAAGGCACCGCAAAGATAGAATTCGAGTGCCACTAACAATGACGACCGAACTGCTGTGATGTCGGCCTGTGCCTTCGGCGACTCGAACGCCCAACGCCAAAGCTCGCCTGCGATCGACTGTTCCAGGGTATCAGATTCTTGCGGTTTTGTTTCTGGTTTGCTCTCCGTTGTGGCATTACCTCCAATTAACTCCATCGCCAGCCCATCCAACTCCGCTCGATACCGCAGGCCCGGCTTGCCGCTGGCGAGAAGCGCTTCGCGGATTGGGCCGGTGATTTCGGTGATGGTGGCTTTGCGGGCTTCGACGATTTCCTTCGTGTCGAGCGGCTGCAATGTCCCGCCGATCGGGCGGGCTTGCAGGACGTGAGTCGTCCAGTCGATCACCTCGGAGCTATCGTAGGTTGGGATTCCATCCCGACCACTTCTGTCGAGAAGAATCTGGTCGGGATGGAATCCCAACCTACGGAAACGGACGTTGGCTCGGATCAGGTATTTCTCCAAAACGATGTCTAAACCGGTTTCTTCCTTCGCTTCTCGAATCGCTCCGTCGTCGAACGACTCGCCCACTTCGACGCCTCCCGACGGCGTGCGGAACGCGCCGGGCGGATAGCTCGGCTTGCGAGTCACCACGATGTTCCGCTCGTCATCCACGATCACGAGCGTCACGTCATGGCAGCGTCCATGCCTCATCCCCAACCGCACAACGTCGAGTTGCTCGGCCGTCATCTCGTACTCTCGCGCGATCTCGACCGGGATGCCATATTGCTGCTCGACCTCGCGGATGATTTCGGCGGTAACGTACATGTTCGATATTTTGTGGAACTACGCCACAACCGCATGTTGCGGACGTTTGGCTGGCTGGCCAGAGAGCATCCCTTTCGCGCTGAGGTCTTCGTCA
>JAYVQJ010000358.1:0-2268 GCA_043777235.1 Planctomycetia bacterium | reverse complement strand
GATCTGAGCGGCGGGAAATTGCATCTGTCTTTAAGAGGGATGAACGACGATTCGGAGGTCGATCCGAAGGACTTGTTTGATCCGACAACAGCCGAACAACAAACCGTGAATAACGATAAGGATCGCGATCTCAATCGGGCGGTGGTTCCCGTCGAGAAGGTGGAGAAAGTTGGCCGCAAGAAATGGAAGATCGAAATCATTGCGGGCAAAGATCGGCGAATTGATGAAGTGGATCTGCAAGATGACGAACCGGTGACGCAGAGTGCCCAAGGAACCTAAATAGACCCGCAGAGAAAAGTCGGCGAGTCACTCCGTGACTCGAAGATTCCAGTCACGGAGTGACTGGTCTACTTTCTCCGCGGCCAGTTTTGAAACTGCATACTTTTCCCTGCGGGTCTACTTAGTTTGATTCTCAGAGTTGAACGCCGTGGAGGCAGATGACTTTCGAGTGCTCCTCAATTCGCGGCGACGCAAGCAGCAGCCGCGCGGTGGAAATCACGAAGGCCAATGATGATGGAATTCAAAACCTGACTGGCTCAGTTGGGAAGAACACGTCGCGGCAACCGACTGACATCGTCGGCCTGCCGCGAACACGCGGATGTGAGGTGCAAGGATGCGCGGGTTTCATCAATCAGTTCAAATCTCCGCACTGCTGTTCGCGCTGTTGTCGAATAGCTGGCGGTCTTGCGGAATGCTGCACGCTCAGCCGAAGTCGACGGAACCGGCCGTGAACGTCAACGAGGTGGTCGTGCCGATCACAGCGAATCGCACGCAGCTCGAATTGGTCGAGAAATTCACCAAGGTTCTCGAGACCAAGAACAAGATCGTCCGAGTCAACGGCTTTGATCCGCTGGTCTTGGACATCGTGGGGCTGACTTCGAACCGCGTCAGCATGACGGGGCTGATGCAGGGCATGACCAGCTTCATCATCACGGACGAGAACGATACGAACTACACCGTCGAGGTCTTCGTGAAGGGGGACGCTCGAGCGTTGCAAATGCTGATCGATCGCAAGTTTCCCAATTCGTCGATCGAAGTGTTCAAAGTCCAGGAAGCCGTCGCGCTGCGCGGTTGGGTCACACAATCGGAACACATCACGCAGATCGTGGAATTCGCCGAGCAGTTCTATCCCAAAGTGCTCAACCACATGAAAGTCGGCGGCGTGCAGCAGGTGCTCTTGAAGGTCAAAGTCATGGAGGCTCAGCGGTCACTGATCCGCGAGCTGGGCATGAACTTCACCTATCTGTCACGCAGCGGTTTCGCCAACAGCCAACCCGGCAACTTAACCACGCTGGGTGAGGTGACGTATTCCCCGTTGGGATTCAAGGCGGCCAACAAAGATCTCACGGGATCGTTTGGCATCGTCGGCAACAACCGCATCTTCAACTCGTACATCTCCGCGCTGCACGACGAGAGGTTGCTGAAAGTTCTGGCGGAACCGGAAATGGTCGCCACCAACGGCCGGCCGGCGACCATGCTCTCCGGTGGCGAGTTTCCAATCCTGGTTCCGCAATCTTTGGGGACGGTCAGCGTTCAATTCCGCGAATTCGGAATCCGTTTGGAAGCGGTTCCGTTTGTGCTCGGCGGCGGCGTTTTGCGATTGGATTTGCAGCCGGAAGTGAGCGAGCGAGATTTCGCCAACTCGGTGACCCTTGGTGGGACAACGGTACCCGGCCTAACGGTTCGCCGCGTCAACACGCAAGTGGAAATGAAATTCGGCCAGACGCTCATGTTGGCTGGACTCATCTCCAAACGTCAGACCACGACGACTTCCAAGGTTCCGTTTCTCGGCGAACTGCCGTATGTCGGAGCCGCATTCCGTCGCGTGCATAACGAAGACTCCGAAACGGAAGTGGTCATCACGGTCACACCAGAATTGGTCGCTCCGTTGGATGACACACAAGTCCCAGAAGGTGGCCCCGGTCGATTCACGGAATCTCCGACCGATCGCGAATTGTTTGGATACGGATTGGTGGAAGTTCCCAAGATGGGCGACCGTTGCGTGAACTGCGCTCCAGGTCAAGCGGGACCAATGATCGTGCCTGGATTGAAAGAGCCTCAAAACCGTTCGGCAATTCCGCCGGCACCCGCCGCCGGAGCAACGGATCGCAAGGAGCTGCTCGCGCCACCGGTTCCCAATGATGCCGAAACGACCGAACGTGCTCGCCGTTTCGCCGCTCAAATGGCTGCTAAGCAGCGGAGTCCATCGGGCGTGCGACAAGTCGGTCACGATGAAACGCCACCGAAGGCTCGTACACGCGAGACAAC
>JAYVQJ010000357.1:0-2270 GCA_043777235.1 Planctomycetia bacterium | reverse complement strand
CCGCGCGGCTAATTCTGGGACTTCGTATAAGTCGTAGGAAACAGTTCTCACGCAGAGGCGCAGAGTTCGCGGAGAAAATGCAGACCCTGTTCTCGTTGGGCTTTGCGAGCTCTGCGCCTCTGCGTGAGATAAGGTCTTCAACACGAGTGACGCTGAATCCAATTTCGCAAATCAACTCGGTCACACCGGGAAGAAACGAGCCACCCACAACGATCCGGAGGCTTCGCGATCGAGCGTCAATTCGCCGACCAAGCGTTCGCCGGTCAATCTCAACCGAACCGACGATTCTCTGTCGGCCAGCCATTCGGCTGGGCCGTGATCCCAGCGAGCGACTCGACCACGCTCGCGGCTGACCGAGCCCTCATAATCGAGATACAACAGCCGATGATCGGCAATCGCCTCGGCCGACAAATCCGCCGGTTGAGCAGCCGATCGCCAACGATCGGGAGACTCCAGCAACCGCCACGACCGCAAGACCTCACCTTGCTGCACGAGCAAGTCCCAATGGACGAACGGATGATCGTGCGTGAGCAGAGCGAAACGAGACATGGCACTCCAAATTACTGCATGACGCCTTTGGTGATCGACATAAAGGCGTCTTCGAGCGTTTCGGTCTTGCCTTGGAATTCGATCGCCGGAAAGCCGGCGTGAATCAAGCCGCGCAACAATTGACACTGAGCTTCCGTGTCGCCGTCGAATTCAAAATTGATGTCGAGGCCGGCGATTTGCACCGAGCTGACATACGGTTGCTCGAACAGCCAGCGTTCGAGCGCGGCAGGGCTGTGCTTTGGGTTGTCATCGGCGAGCAGTTGGATCGCGAGCGTCTTCTGACCGGTCTGCCCTTCCGCATGTCGCTGTTGCTTGGACAACTCTTCGATCGTCCCGAAGGCCAGCACGCTTCCCGCTTCGATGATCGC
Source organism: Planctomycetia bacterium (assembly GCA_043777235.1). Classification (GTDB taxonomy): domain Bacteria; phylum Planctomycetota; class Planctomycetia; order Planctomycetales; family Planctomycetaceae; genus SXKJ01. The sequence goes on along the minus strand of JAYVQJ010000357.1, from coordinate 1,353 downwards.
GGCCGAATCGCAGATCTCACCCAGCTCGGTCAGGATGTGCGAGCTGATCAGAATCGTCTTCTTCATCTGCGTGGCCATGAGGCGAATCAGCTCGCGCAGTTCGATGCGAGCACGCGGGTCGAGTCCCGCAGCCGGCTCGTCGAGGATCAGGACTTGCGGGTCGTGAATCAAACAACGGCCGAGTGCCAGTCGTTGTGACTGGCCTTTCGACAACGAGAAGATTGGCTTCTCCGCCAGCTTGCGAAGCTCGGTGAAGACCAGCACGTTGTCCAGCGAGTCACGCCGCTTGGCTCCGCGCAGTCCGTACGCGCGCGCGAAGAAGTCGAGGTACTCGATGACGTTCATGTTCAGATATTTGCCGAAGTGGTCGGGCATGAATCCGAGCACTCGGCGGACTTTGTCCGGATCGTCGATGACCGAGTACCCACAGATGAACGCGTCGCCGGCCGTCGGTGTATCGAGCGTCGCGATGATGCGCATCGACGTCGTCTTCCCCGCTCCGTTCGGGCCAATGTACCCAAGCACTTGGCCGGGATACGCCTTGAACGACACATCGTTCACCGCCTTGAGCTTGCCGAAGAAGCGATGCAAATGCCGCAGTTCGAGAACCGGCTCACCCGACCATTGCTTAGGCTTCTCCGGAGCAGCGCGTTCTTCCAATTCCAAAGTTGGCAACGTCTCGTCATCGCGAGATAGTCTGTCGTGCGTAGGCTGATCGCTCATGGGCCAAGGTTCCTCGTTTCGTGAGCGGATTTTTTCGACGTCCGCAACATTTCAGCGTCCGCCCGTCCGAACGGCAACGCGCTCACGGCTCGACGTCTGCGCGACAGCTCTCTCCACGACTTGTCGGCTCGCGACGACCGACTCACAATGCCGCTCCGTTGGTCTGATCCCCGAGTCTTCACACGGAGCCTGCCTCATGCGATCTGTCTTCCATCCCACCGTTTTGTTTGGATTGAGCCTCTGTGCTTCGTCCGCGTTGTTCGTTGCGAATCGTTTGCCGGTGGCGAATGCCGCAGACTCGAAGGGAATCGTCGCGATCACTCTCGACGAAGCGAAGAAAGATCCCGACTTTGCGATTCAAGGTGAGTACGTCGGTGAGCTCGGTGGCGACGACGGCAAGCAGAAGTGGGGCCTGCAAGTCATTGCCCTCGGCGATGGGAAATTTCACGCCGTCGCGTATGCCGGCGGCTTGCCCGGCGATGGCTGGGACAAATCCGAAAAGCACGAAGTTGATGGCAGCGCCACGGACGGCACCGCGACATTCAAGGGAGAGAAGGGATCGGCCACGATCAAGGACGGCGTGGCCAAGATCACGTCGCCCGATGGGAAGCCGCTCGGCGATATGAAAAA
>JAYVQJ010000356.1:0-2270 GCA_043777235.1 Planctomycetia bacterium | reverse complement strand
GACGCTAGCGCGTTCCGGCTGATTCACTACCTATTGTGTGCGTCAGCCGCCAACCAACAGGAATGGCGGAGAGCCCCTTTTTGTTTGGGTTTGTTTGACGTTCTGTTTTGCGGCCGGCAACATGAACAGCGGGAGCCGAGTGGAAAGCGAACGCGGATTTGGGAAGATTTCCAAAAGTTCCGGTTTTCGCCGGGTTCTGGTGGGGGGTTGGCCGTGGATGACGTGACTGCCACGAGGGTTCTGCTGGATCAGTACCGCGAGGGCGATGCTGATGCTCTCAACCAGCTTTATGGCCGGTACACGCAGCGAGTTTTCGCGGTCGTCCGAGCGCGGCTGGGATCCAAACTGCGGCAGCGAGTCCAATCGTGTGACATCGTGCAAGAGGCGATGTTGGACAGCCTCAAGAACTTGGAAAAGTTTGACTACGCCAGCGAAGGGGCGTTCCTGAAATGGCTGACCGCGATTGTTGAGAACCGCATTCGCGATCAGCACGATTTCCACGAGGCGGCTCGGCGGAACATCGGCAAGGAATCCCCATTGGAGAATCCGCGTTCGGTTGACTCGGCGATTCCGCTGGAGATACCGGATCAGAGTGGAGCACCCACTGCCAGTCGAGTGATGATGCTGAATGAAGAGACGCTGCGGTTGGAGCAGGCGCTCGACCGCCTTCCCGCGGAGACGCGCGAATTGATTATCGCGGTGAAGCTGGAAGGCCGGACTTATCAGGAGTTGGCCGACGAAATGGGGAAGACATCCGACGCCGTGCGGATGCAAGTGAATCGAGCAATGGACGCGCTTGGCGGAGTCTTTCGCGAACTGGAAGCCAAGGGAACTCAGACATGAGCGATCACGGTACTCCGCAGGATCAGGAAACGAAACTGGAAGGTCCGGGCGATATCGACGCGGACGCTGCGAACCCGACTCGGCAGAAACTCGAATCGCTGTTCAAGCTGTTGCGAGGTTCCGATGGGCCCACGCCTGGCGATTCCAATTCCGTCTCTCAGCGTTTCCGGTTGCTGCGCCGTCACGCCAGCGGCGGACTGGGTGATATTTGGATTGCTCACGATGAAGAACTGAATCGGGAAGTCGCGCTCAAAGAGATTCAAACAAAGTTCGCCACGCACGAACAAGGTTGGGCGCGGTTCGTGCGTGAGGCGACGATCACCGGGCAGTTGGAGCATCCTGGCATCGTGCCGATTTACGCGCTTGGTCGTCACGAGAACGGACAACCGTTCTATGCGATGCGGTTCGTGCAAGGGGACAGTCTGGCGGACGCCATCGCCCGCTTTCACGCTCAAACATCGAACTCGCCGGAGCGGAACCTACAACTGCGAAAACTGGTGACGCGCTTGATCGACGTGTGCAACGCCGTCGCGTATGCCCACAGTCGGAAGGTGTTGCATCGCGACCTCAAGCCGAGCAACATCATGCTCGGCGAATTCGGCGAGACGCTGGTCGTCGATTGGGGACTCGCGAAACCGTTCGGCCAAGTGACTGACGCGACGACACCCGCGCCGAACGTAGCGGAGTCGCTCCGCGACTCTGATGATCCGAGTTGCGGAGCAACTCGGCTACAGGAGACTCCCGCGCCAACGCAAATAGGATCGGCGGTCGGTTCGCCATCGTACATGAGTCCCGAACAAGCGGCCGGCCGGATGGACCAACTCGGCCCCGCGACGGACATCTACAGTCTCGGTGCCACGCTGTTTGAGTTGTTGACCGGGAAAACTCCGATCGGCGCGGAATCGGGCAACGAACCGCAAAAAGCGTTGTCGATCCTGGAGACGTTGCAGCGTGTTCGCGAGGGCCGCTTCCCGCGACCATCGACCGTCAATCCCGACGTGCCTCGCGCATTGGAGGCGGTGTGTCTGAAAGCGATGTCATTGCGTCCCGAAGATCGCTACTCGAAAGCAAGTGACTTGGCCGCCGACCTGGAAGCATGGCTCGCCGACGAACCCGTCACCGCTTGGGTCGAGCCATTCACCAGCCGCGCCCGTCGCTGGATGCGTCGCCATCAAACCACCGTCGTCTCGACCGCCGCCACTGCGCTGGTTGCCATCGTCGCCTTGAGCGTGTTGGCGTTTGTGGTCACTGATCGAAACGATCGGCTCGCCACCGCGAAAGGAACTCTTGAAAGCAGTAACAAGCAACTGGGCGATACAAACCGCGAATTAGACCTGAACCAAGCGATGTTTTCGCGGAGAGTGCAATGAGTTTTTGAGAAAGCTGGAAATCTTTCGAGGTTTCGCGTCTCTGAAGGGTGTGAAGAA
>JAYVQJ010000355.1:0-8789 GCA_043777235.1 Planctomycetia bacterium | reverse complement strand
ACTTGCCGGCGAAACCGGCGAGCGTGGCCGTCCGCGTCCGTCCGCTCAAGGCATTGAAGGACATGGTGTAATTGAACGGCTGAAACACTCAGCGATTCACGAAAGCCCGGCTGTGAAAACAGTCCGGGCTTTTTGTTTGGACGGGCAAACTTGCGCATCCACTGTCTACGCAGCGCTGGTGATTTCTTCCGGGACGACCTCTCGCTTTCGGCGGAGCCGGTCGGCCATCGGCAGGTCATCGAGCGATTGCACGCCATAAACTTCGAGAAACTTTCGCGTGGTCTCATATAAAAACGGACGTCCGAGCGAATCGTCCTCGCCGGCAATGCGGACCAATTCGCGTTCCATGAGTTGCTTGAGCATCTCGGCCGACTGCACTCCGCGAACGGCCTCGACGTCGGCCCGGGTGAGCGGTTGCCGATACGCGACGATCGCCAGCGTTTCGAGCATTGGCGGAGTCAACTTGAGCGCCGCCTGCCGTTGGTGCAGCTTGTCGAGCCAGAAGACGAACTCGCGCCGAGTGAGCAATCGCAGGCCCGTCGCGACACGCTCGATGCGGAAGGTCGAGCCACTCGCGTCATACGCCAAGTTCAGCCGGGCGATGAGTTCCTGAGCCTCATCCACATCGGCCAAAGTCGCGAGTTGAACAAGCCGCTTGATCGGCAACGCTTCGTCAGCGACGAACAGGACCGCTTCCATTCGAGCCATCTTCGGCGTGCGACGGCGCACATCCGTCGGGCGATTTTCCTGAGCATCGTCGTCGCGATTCGTCGCGAAGAAACTCCAGCGAAAGCCAGCCGCTGCCAAACCGTGAGCCGTGTATTCTCTCAGTCCTGATGCCGCGGACGGAAATGCTGGCAGACTAAGCGTCGTGCGGATCATGGTGTTCTCAATCAGCGACGGGTCAGCCAATCTTCGATCTGCCGCAGCACCGCTTGCACGGCGAGCAACGGCTCGGCGGCCTCGGCTTCAAAGCGGCGTGTGACACGAGCGTCACGGTGCGGAGTGAACTCGCAGGCGAAGTAGAACTCACCTAGTCGGCTTCCAGGTTCCAAACGAAATTCTTGAATACCCAGATCGTTGAGTCGTTGCACCGCTTCGCGCCACGTCAGACCATCGGTCGATTGCTCCGAATTGGACACGAATCGCGCGGCGCTCGGGCGTGCTGTCGCAAGTTCCGTTCGTGTTCGAGTTGCAGCCGCGCGCACCGGGCTGCGCGGTTCCGTCGAACTCGCGGCCGAAGAGGAAATCCCAAAGAGTTCGTCGAGCTTCGCGTTGGAATCAACAACCGGTTCGGCCGCAGCCGGCTGAGTCAGCCAGTTGTCGGTGTTGAGCGACGTCTCGATGATTTTCGAATCACGGCTGTGCGAATCACCGTCCTGAATCGGTCGGCTGTCGCGACGCGGACGTCCGTTCGGTCGGAAGAGTTCTTGCACTTGCGGCTCGGTGCGGTCACCGGCGTGTGGTGACGAGTCGATGACGAATGACGTCGCGGAAATGGACTCACCGAATCGTTGTTTCGGTTTCAGTCCTGGTGGCCGAGTCGCTTCGTCGCTGACGGACGAAGCAATCACAGGCACAAACTGGGGGACTCCGAAGATCGCCATCAGCGGAACGCCGAGCAGCGGGACCAGGAACATCAACGTGGACAGCGAATTGCCAGTTCGAGAGCGCATCCTTGCGAATCTCCCTGTTCTGTCGGACGAAATCGATCAGTTGTCATCGAACTTCACATCCTGCGAAGCCGAAGCGAGGAGGGAATGTAGGCCGGTTCGTGAAAACACCTCAACGGCAGTTTTCGCCGAATTGGGGTGTCGAGTTCTGCCTCTCGCCGGTACAACGCCGCCGCGAGATTTCGGGTCGCATCGTGAGCAACGCTCGGTGGCCCGTGGACGCCGCTCATTCTGATTTTCGGTGACTCAGCTGGTGAAGTGAGCTGTCAGCTCGTCCCGATACGAACTGCGATGAATTGGAATTCGGCATCGTTGCCGAGCCACTTCGCGGACAACTGTTGGAGACTTGTCCTTACGCCGTTGCTCATTAGCATCCGTCTCTCGCTGAGAAGCCCTCCAGGAGGAGAGCAACTCGGTTGCTGTTTTGCCAAAGGAGTTCAAGCCCTATGACCCTGTCCTCGATGAACCAAGATCGCCGTTATTTTTTGAAGCAGACCTTTGCAGTTTCCGCTGGCTTGCTGCTGCCGGGTTACGTTGTCGCCGAAGACGTTCCGAAGACCGCGAAAAGCAACAACTCCTCCACCGGCGACACCCCCAAGCTTGGTGCGGCGATCAAGTTCGGCAAAGATGTCCAAGAGACTTTGAAAAAGGTCAAAGACTACGAAGCCACCTTCACGAAGAAGGAAGTCGTCGGCAAGAAGCTGATCCAATCTGAGATGTACGTGAAGTTCCGCGAGCAGCCCTTCAGCGTTTACATCAAATACCTCAATCCGCATGGCGGCCGTGAAGTGATCTACGTCGCGGGTAAGAACAAAGACAAGCTGCTGGCTCACGGTGAGGGAATCACGTCCATCGTCGGCACGCTCAAGCTGAAAACAGACAGCAAAGACGCGATGGAAGACAATCGCTATCCGATCACGATGTTCGGCATCTCGAAACTGGTCGCGACGCTGATTCAACAATGGGAAGCGGACGAGAAGCACGATGACTGCGTCGTGAAGTTCTTCCCGAACGCGAAGCTCGACAAGATCGACTGCAAAGTGGTGGAGACGAGCTACCCCAAGCAAGTCCCGCACGCCAAGTTCCACATGACGCGAATGTACATCGCGAAAGACTCCGGCTTGCCGGTGCGTGTCGAGCAATTCGGTTTCCCGGCCGCGGGAGCTCAGCCGCCGATCATCGAGGAATACACGTACTCGAACATCAAGACGAACCTCGGCTTCGGTGATCTCGACTTCGATACCTCGAATCAAGCTTACGGCTTCTAACGCCCGTTGACGCTCCGAACGAAAACTTCCAGGCCCGATGAGTTCTGCTCATCGGGCCTTTTCGTTGGTGATCGGATCATCGAGTCAGCGTCACTCCCGCACTAAACTCCGCGTCTGGCTGGTAGGCGAACCTCCACAAGCAGCCTCGATTCAAAACTCCTGACGACTGATTCGAACGTGACCCGTATTTTTTTGACTTTGGCTTCCGTAAGCACGCTGTTGCTGCTGACGGTGTTCGTGCTCGGCATGAGCATCGACGATCCGCGAGTGCTTGAATCGCAGCCGTTGGTGTCGTGGCACTTGATGCTCGCGCTGACCGGTTTGATCTTTGCAGCGCTGGTTCACGCCGTGGTTCTGACGTACTTCATGGGAACGGGCCGCTGGATGGAGGATGTCAGCAAGTCGTACCAGCTCGACGATCACTGGCGTGGTGAGAGTCAGCGTTTGAAGTACCGCGTGATCCCGTGGATCTGCGTCTGCATCCTGCTGTTGCTGATAACGATTGGCTTCGGAGCTGCCGCCGATCCGGCGTCGCGGCTGGGTGTCACTCACTTACTCGGATTGCCGGTGAGCACACTGCACTTCCTCATTGCGATCACGACGGTGTGCGGCAACGTCTTCGGCAACGTCCGAGAATTTCAGGCGATCGAGCGGAACAGCCAGCTCATCAACGAAGTCGTCGCCAAGGTCCGCGAAATTCGGATCGCTCGCGGCCTTCCCGTGTAGGCCAGCCTTTCCAGGCTGACCCGAATTTCGTTCGGCTTGACGACCGGTTACTCTTCCGCCGGATCACGGAGTTTCCGTCAGCCTGGAAGGGCTGACTTACGTTGCCAGCGAGGGCATCATGACAGAAGCGGTCATCGTCGGAGGTGTGCGGACTCCGTTCGTCAAAGCCGGAGCCGCGTTCAATTCACTTCCGGCGCAAGAGCTGGGTCGATTGGCCGTTCGTGAATTGTTGGACCGAGCCAATCTCGATCCCGCTCGTGTCGATGAACTGATCTGCGGCAACGTCGCGAGCCCCGTCGATGCTGCGAACGTCGCCCGCGTGATCGCTCTGCGAGCTGGCATCCCGCGAGACAAGATCGCACACACTGTCAGCCGCAACTGTGCCAGCGGTTTTGAGTGCGTGACGCAGGCGGTCGATCGCGTCGTCTCCGGCCGAGCCAAATGCGTCGTTGCGGTCGGCGTCGATTCGATGAGTCATATCCCGCTCTTCTACCCAAAGAAGTTCGGAGACAAATTGCTGCGGTTGAGTTCCGCGCGGTCAGCGTGGCAAAAACTCAAGACCTTCGCCTCGTTTCGGCTGAGCGATCTGACTCCGCAAATTGGGATCAAACTGGGACTCACGGATCCGGTCACGGGCCTGATGATGGGAGACACCGCCGAGAAACTCGCTCGCGAGTTCGGCATCAGCCGCGTCGAGCAGGATCAGTTCGCGCTCCGCAGTCATCAGCTCGCCGCCGCTGCGTGGAAAGAGAATCGACTCGCCTCCGAGGTAATGACCGTCTACGTCGATGATCGTGGCGGCGGAGTCAAACCAATCTCGCAAGACGTCGGCTTCCGGGCTGATCAGTCGCTCGAATCGTTGGCGAAACTGAAACCTTACTTCGATCGGCGTTGGGGAAGCGTGACAATCGGCAACGCCTGCCAAGTGACCGACGGAGCGGCCGCATTGTTGATCGTCGAGGCGAACACCGCTCGCGAGTGGGGCCTGACGCCGCTCGGCCGCGTTCGCGATTACGCCTACGCCGGCTGCGATCCCGCGCGGATGGGACTCGGCCCAGTGTTCGCGACGTCGCGCGTCTTGCAGCAAACGGGACTCAAACTGTCCGACATGCAATTGGTGGAACTCAATGAAGCATTCGCCGCACAAGCGATCGCTTGTGTTCGCGGGTTTGAGTCTCCGTCTGGTCCGTGTGCCGCAGCCGGATGCGAACTGGCACCGCTGGGCAGCATCGATCTCGATCGAGTCAACGTGAACGGCGGAGCGATCGCGCTGGGACATCCCGTCGGAGCAACTGGTACTCGTTTGATTCTGACGCTGCTGCACGAGCTTCGTCGCCGTGAACTCTCGCGCGGCTTGGCGACGCTTTGCATCGGCGGCGGACAAGGTGGAGCGGTCGTGGTTGAAACAATCTGATCTCCCCTCCGCGAGCTCTGCGCCTCTGCGTGAGAAACAGAAAGTCTCACGCAGAGGCGCAGAGTACGCAGAGGAAAATGCAATTGAGGAATTCGATCATGTCGGTGACTGCAAGCGAAACGACGATCCTGGCCGATGCCGTGATGTGGCATGCGGAGTTGGCCGGTGACGGCATTTTGAAAGTCCGCATTGACCGGCGGGACAAATCGGCGAATGCGTTGTCGAAAGCGATGCTCGAAGAATTGGAGCGGCTGATCGCGGAGATTCGGCGGAACGTGGCCGTGCGCGGCGTGATGTTTCTGAGCGGCAAGTCGGGGAGCTTCATCGTCGGGGCGGATGTCACCGAAATGAAAACGATGACCGGCGGAACCGAAGCGGCCGAGTTGTCGAAGCTCGGACAGCGCGTGTTCGAGTTGCTCGAAACGCTGCACGTCCCAACGGTCGCGTTGATTTCGGGAGCGTGCCTGGGCGGCGGGCTCGAATTCGCGATGTCGTGCCGGTATCGCATCGCGGACGATCATGTGAAAACTCTGCTCGGCCTGCCGGAAGTGAAACTCGGTCTAATCCCCGGTTGGGGCGGGACGGTGCGGCTGCCGAAGTTGGTCGGTTTGGTCGAGGCACTGCCGATGATTCTCAGCAGCAGAATGCTGAGTGGACGACAGGCGCGATCGAAGGGACTCGTGCATGACATGGTGCCGATCGAGGCTCTGCCGTTTGTCGGCGAAGAGTTGCTGCGCACGGTGATGAAATTGGGAACCGCTCGCGGCATTTTCAAGCGGCCAAAGCGACCGCTGATCGCTCGGCTGACCGAGTCGTTTCCTCCGCTGCGAAACTTCGCGTTTCGCAAAGCCGAAGGAGCGGTGCGACACGAGACGAAAGGGAATTATCCCGCTCCGCTCGCGGCGATCGACACGCTGCGTGCCGGATTCCGCCAGCCGCCGTCGATGGGCTTCGCGGCGGAATCAGCGGCGATTGGACGTCTGGCCGCTGATCCAGTGACTCGCGAATGTCTGCGGCTCTTCTTCCTGCAAGAGGACGCGAAGAAACCGGCGGCGATCATCGAGGGTGCAGCGCGACCGCTGACCGATGCAGCCGTTCTCGGAGCAGGTGCGATGGGTGCGGGGATTGCGCTCTTGATGGCTCAGAAGGGAATTTGGACGCGGCTCAAAGATATCAAATCGGAATTTCTGGCGAATGGGATGTCGACCGCGCGGAAGCTCATCCAGTCGGACCTGAAACGGAAGAAGATCACACCGTTGCAAGCGAGCGACATGCTCGATCGACTGCGGCCAACGACCGATTACTCCGGGTTCAAGCAGACTGACATCGTGATCGAGGCGATCGTCGAGAGCCTGCCGATCAAGCAACAGGTCTTCCGGGATCTCGCCGACGCGACGTCGTCGAACACCGTGCTGGCGACGAACACGAGTTCGCTGCTCGTGCGCGACATCGCCGACGGGATTCCACATCCCGAACGGATTGTTGGGCTGCACTTCTTCAATCCTCCGCATCAGATGCCGCTGGTCGAGATCATCCGCACCGAGCAATCGTCCCCGGCGGCAATCGCGACGGCGTTCGCGCTCACGCAACGGCTCGGCAAGACGGCGGTGATCGTCAAGGACTGTCCCGGTTTCCTGGTCAATCGGTTGCTCGCGCCGTACATGAACGAAGCGGGCTGGTTGCTGCTGGAGGTTGCCGATCCGTTGGAGATCGACCGAGCCGCCGTCGCGTTTGGTCTGCCGATGGGGCCGCTCGCGCTGACGGACCTCGTCGGCTTGGATGTCGCTCAGCATGTCGCCACGAACATGCACACGGCCTATGGCGAACGCATGTTGCCCGCGCCGTTGTGGGCGGCGCTCAAGGAAATTGCCGCCGCCGAACCGCAGGCGGCGAAATCACTGCTCGTCGGTAAAGGCTCGAAGAAGAAATTGAATCCCGCCGTCCGCCGAGCGATCGACAAGGTGCGACATTCAGGAACGTACTCGATTCCTGGCGGCACATCGACGCGCGAGGAGCTGATCCAGCGACTCATCTATCCGATCATCAACGAGGCTGCACGCTGTCTCGACGAGGGGATCGTCGCGAAGTCGGAAGACATCGACCTCGCGATGGTTTTCGGCACCGGCTTCGCGCCGTTTCGCGGCGGCCCGATGCGGTACGCGGAATCAATTGGCTTCGCGAAAATCGCTGAAGCGTTGGAGAAGTTCGCGAATGGCCGGCCGCGATTGGCTCCGTCGGACGCGCTCAAGCGACTTTGAGAGCGAAACTTCGCTTCCGGAATTTCGGGCAGTCTGTCATTCTCCCGCCGTCTTACGAATCTCGTTGTCCCGCAGATTTGAGTCCACTGATGCCTTTCGGTTTTCTCCGTCGAGCCAAGAAGCGCATGACCGGAGTCGTCAAGCAGGCGATCATCCGGCATCACAAGAATTCGGGGACCGTGCTGTTCTCCGACACGACGCTGCGCGACGGCGAACAGATGCCGGGAGCGACGCTCGACCCAGACGACAAGCTGCGGATCGCGATCGCTCTGGAAGAGGCGGGGGTGCATTCGATTGATGCCGGATTCCCGGCGTCGTCTCCGGCGGATATCGACGCCATTCGACGCATGATCGGCGTCGTCAAGAAGCCGGTGCTGACCGCTCTCTGCCGCACCGTGCGCGGTGACGTCGATGCGGCCGACGAAGCGCTGGACGGCAATCCCACCAACAAGCGTGGCGTCAGTTTGTTCTGCGGGACCAGTCCGCTGCATCGGCAACACAAGTTGCAAAAATCAGAGACCGAAGTGTTGAAGATCATCACCGACTCGGTCGCGTATGCCAGCGAGAAGTTTGAGATCGTCGCCTTCAGCCCAGAAGATGCGAGCCGCACCGAGGTGCCGTATCTCTGTCAGTGTTATCGCGAGGCGATCGACGCCGGCGCAACGACGATCGGATTCCCGGACACCGTCGGCATCCTCACACCGGAGAAGGCGGCCGAGTTCATCCGCAGGATTCAAGACGGCGTTCCGAATCTCAACAAGGCGCTGCTGGCGGTTCACTTTCACAATGACTTGGGGCTTGCGGTCGCGAACACGCTGGCCTGCGTGGCCGAAGGTGCGAACGTCGTGCAATGCACGATCAACGGCATCGGCGAGCGTGCCGGCAACGCGTCGCTCGAAGAAGTCGCAATTGCCCTCGCGTTGCATCCCGATCAATACGGCGTCGAGTTCAAGCTCGACACGACCAAGCTGTACGCGCTCTGTCAGTTGGTCAGCGAGCTGACGAACTTGCCGCTGGCCCGCAACAAGCCGGTCGGCGGCGAGAACATCTTCGCGACCGAGGCCGGCATTCATCAGGACGGGTTGCTCAAAAACCCTGACACCTATTTGCCGTATCGGCCGGAGAAAGTCGGAGCCAGCGGACTGAAATTGATTATTGGTCGGCACAGCGGTCGCCGCGCCGTTGCCCATCGTCTGCACGAGCTAGGCTGCGAATTGTCCGACGAACAAGTGATGTCGGTGTTGGAAGCGATCAAGGACGTCTCGAAGAACGAGCCGATTACCGACGAGCTGCTCAAGAGCTTCGCCCGCCGAGTGGCAAGCCCGGTGTGAGCCGTTTCGAAATCAAGTTGGCCGATTCGGGGCGAGGCTGATACTCTGCCGCCGCTAAATTCCTTGATGTGCGAAATTCGAACGTCGTGTGTCAAGTTTTATGAGCCGGCACGCGCTAG
>JAYVQJ010000354.1:0-8789 GCA_043777235.1 Planctomycetia bacterium | reverse complement strand
CTGCGCGTTTGCCCGTTCGGCTCGTCACGCGGAGCGATGACGGCTACGTAGCCATCATCGCTCCGCGTGATGAGCCGAGCGCTTCACACAGCGCAGTTATTTTCTGCGATCGGTATGAGTACTGTATTGCTCCGACTTCTCCGCCCCGGCTCGCTCACATGACGCCTGACCGAATCGCTCAACTCGTGCTGCTGGCTTACGCCGCGATCGCGGTCGGGTTGCTGCTGGCTTCAATCCGGCGATGTCGCGATGGTTGGCGGGTGTGGCTGCTGTATTTCATCGAACGGTTGTACGTCGCGTTCGTGTTTCACTGGCGAGCCAACGGCCGTTGCCCCTATCCAGAGTTTGGCGGGGCGATCATCTTGTCGAATCATCGCAGTCCGGTTGATCCAATGTTCGCTTGGATGAACTCGCACTTTCGGTATGAAGATCACGCACGGTCGATGCGAGTCATCGGCTATCTGATGGCTCGCGAATACTACGAGCAACCCGGTCTCATTGGTTGGATTGGCCGCGCGATGCAGTCGATCCCGGTGGACCGTGACGGTCGCGATATCGGCCCAACGCGAGAAGCAATCCGTCGTCTCGAACGAGGCGACTTGATCGGCATCTTCCCCGAGGGAGGCATCAAAATCGGTGACGATCTGCAGGGCGCGAATTCCGGGATCGCGTTTCTCGCGTTGAAGGCCGGAGTTCCTGTCATCCCCGCGTATATCCACAACGCCCCGCAATGCGAGAGTATGACCGAGCCGTTTTACACTCCGCGCCGAGTCCGTGTGATCTACGGCACGCCAATCGATCTCAGTTCATGGCAAGGCCAACGCAAGTCGCAGGAGCTGTTGCAAGCTTTGACCGACGCGCTGATGAACAAGCTCGCGGACTTGGGGGGAGTGCGGTATTTGCCGTCGAACGAGCAGCCCAAGTGACCGCTCGACCCAAACGATGATCGGCCACAATCTCCGCTTGACCCTCTCTCGCGAGCGGACGTACTGTCCCGCCCCATTCCCTCCGCTCGGCGGTCCTGCCGGGCAGTTTCCTGTCCGATCTTTCCCACCGTTTCCGTCTTTCCTGGTTTCATCGTCCTCCGTCGGCGCGCGTATTCACGCTTCTTCGAGTGATCATCAGCTTGCGCATGCCAGCGGTTCGCGGTGAAACAAATCACCTGCCAATCCCTTTCGGGAGCAACGTCATGAAGGCGTTTCGACTCTGCGTTTGCCTGTCTGTGAGCGTCCTCCTGGCCGGCTCGATCGTCGGCTGTCAGGACTTCAAACTGCTGCCGTCCAAGCTGCTGCGATCGCAGTCTCCGGACAAGCAGGATGAGGAGTCCGATAAAGACGACGAGAAGGACAAAGAATTCGAGACGAAGGTCGAGACGCCGATGGTCGGCGACTATGCGGGCTTCGCGAATTTGAATCTCGTCACGCTGCAAGGAGTCGGTCTTGTGGTCGGTTTGGACGGGACCGGCGGCGATCCGCCTCCGTCGGGCTACCGTGCGATTCTGGCAGACGACATGCGTCGTCGAGGCATCGCCGATCCTGAAACGATTTTGCGATCTCCGAACACGGCTCTGGTCATCGTCACGGCGTACCTGCCTCCGATGATTCGCAAGGGGGAAGCCTTTGACGTCGATGTGCGTATTCCTGAAGGGGACACGACCACCAGTCTCAATGGCGGCTGGCTGCTGGAAACGGAATTGTCCGAAGCGCAGCTCGTTCAAGGTCAAGGAGTGATGAAGGGGCACATTCTCGCAAAGGCGAAGGGGCCGATCATGGTCACGTCGGGCGAAGGCAAGTCCGACAAAACCGGCCTGAAGCGACGAGGAAAAATTCTCGGTGGCGGCATCTCCAAGAAAGACCGCGATCTGCGCATCCAACTCCGCAGCGATTTCCGAAACTCACGGCAGTCGAAACGGATCGCCGACAAAATTGGCCAGCGATTCTTCAACTACAACGAAAGCGGTCTGCGTGAGCCGCTCGCCAAAGCACTCACCGATCAGACCATCGAGCTGAAAGTCTTGCCGCGCTACAAGGACAACTATCCGCGTTACCTCGAAGTGATCCGCAACGTTGCGTTTCGTGAGTCACAGGTCGCGCGGCATGTCCGCATGGACAAGCTCAAGGCGCAGTTGCTCGATCCCGACAAGGCGGAGCTGGCCGCGTTGCAGTTGGAAGCGATCGGCAACGATTCCATCCCGATTCTCAAAACGGGTCTGAAGCATCCCGACTTAGAGGTCCGCTTTAACTCAGCACTCGCACTGGCCTATCTCGGACAAGCCGAAGCGGTCCCGGTCCTCGGCGAAGCGGCCATCAAAGAGCGTGCCTTCCGCGTGTATGCACTCGCCGCGCTTTCAACGATCGACGACGCCGAGACGCATCTGCTGCTCCGCAAGTTGACCAGCGCGCAATCGGACGACGATGGCAAAGCCACTGACAGTGCGGAACTCCGTTACGGAGCCTTCCGCGCCCTTTGGACGCTCGACAAACGCGATCCGTATCTCAACGGCGAAATCCTCAAAGAGACGACGTCCGACCGCGATCTCTTTGGTCTGCACATGTTGCCGACGAACGGCGATTTGATCATCCATCTGACTCAGGTTCGCCGTTCGGAGATTGTTCTCTTCGGCGAGGACCAACGCTTCAAGCCGCCGCTGGCCGTCCGAGCCGGCAATCACATCCTAGTCACCGCGCAGCCGGGGACGGATCGGATCGTCCTATCCAAGTATCAAATCGGTCAGCCGGATAAACGCAAAGAAGTGTCGACGCGCGTATCGGACGTGATCCGCACCGCTGTTGAATTCGGAGCCAGTTATCCCGACGTCGCCCAAATGCTGTTGCAAGCGTCCAAGCAACAGAATCTCACCGGTCGCATCGAAATCGACGCCCTCCCGCAAGGTGGCCGCGAGTACGTCCGCAAAGACGACCCATCGAATTCCAACGGCAAGAAAGTCCGCGTTGGCAATTCGAACTTGATGCCGAACTTCGTGCCGAACTTGAAGGATGCCGGCGACTCGCCCCCCGCTCTCGGCGAAGAGGTCGAGAAGCAAACCGCCGCGCCCGACGAAGTCACGAAATCTGACGCCGACGCCGGAGCGACCGCTTCCGTCGCCGACGCTCGCAAGTCATCAACAACCGACGACTCCGACCGACGCTGGTTCGAGTTCTGGAAACGTAAGTAGGGATGAGGGATTGGAGGTTGGGAAAAGAAAAAATAAATTCCAAAACTCTGGTCCGCATTGCGAACCCGCAACCGGGAAACCGAGAACCGAGAATTGAAAATGAGCGTCACCACAGTTCTTCATTCTCGGTTCTCCGTTACCCGGTTTCCTTCTCCCAATCGCTCGCGCCAACAACACGCATGTTTCCTTCAGAACCTCTGACCCCAAACCTCTAGCCCCTCCTCACCCGCCATGTTGAAGTCGCTGGACATGTTCGGCTTCAAGAGCTTCGCGGATCGGACTCGTTTCGATTTTTCGCGCGGGATCACCTGCGTCGTGGGACCGAACGGGTCTGGCAAGAGCAACGTCGTTGACTCGATCAAGTGGGTGCTGGGCGATCAAAGCCCGAAGAGCCTTCGCGGCAAAGAGATGACCGACGTGATCTTCAACGGCGCGTCGGGCCGCAAGCCGGCAGCGTTCGCGGAAGTCCTGCTGACATTCGACAACGCGTCGAAGTGCCTGACGCTCGACGCCGCCGAGGTTCAAATCGGCCGCCGCATCTGGCGGAACGGCGATTCGGAATACCTCATCAACCAACAGCCGGCACGGTTGAAGGACATCAAAGATTTGTTCCTCGGTACGGGAGCTGGATCGTCCGCTTACAGCATCATCGAACAAGGCCGAGTCGATCAGATCTTGCAATCGAACGCCGCCGCGCGTCGTCACGTCTTCGAGGAAGCCGCCGGAGTCTCGCGGTACAAAGCCCGCAAAGAAGAGGCGACACGCAAACTGGAGCGCGTCGAACAAAACTTGCTCCGCCTGCGCGACATCGTGGACGAGGTCGAATCGCAGCTCAACTCGATGCGCACGCAAGCCTCGAAGGCGTCGAAGTACCGCGAAGTCTCGGCCGAATTGCGCGAGTGGTGGTTCGGACTCGCCGCCGACGATCATCGGCATTTCTCTGCGCAGTTGGCGATCGTCGAAGCCGAACTGCACACCGGCGAGGCTGAACTCGCGGATCTGTCATCGCGACAACAAGAACTCGAACAGAAACTCTCGGTCTTCGATGCCGAGATCGCCGAAGTCGATACGCGCCTGCGACACGCCGAACGGACCGCGGCCGGCAATCGCGAGAGTGTTGTCCGACAAGAAGCGACGTTGCGACATCTGACTGCTCGCCAAAAGGAACTCGGTTCCGACTTGGATCGCCTGCGCCGGCAACGAACCGTCATGCACGGCCGGTCGTGCGAACTGACCGCCGAACTGCGCCGCTCCGAAGAAGAACTGTCAACCGGCGACACCGAGCACACTCGGCTTCGCACTTCGCTCGCGGCAACCGAGACGGAACTCGCGGGACTCGCGGCAAAGCTCAAGGCCGATCAAGCGACGCTCGATCGTGAACGACAGAAACAACTCGAACTGATGCAGCAGGCCAGTGCGACGCAGCAGCGAGTCGCACATTTGCACTCGCAGCGCGACGCCGCGAACTCCGCCGCGATCAGCACGAGCCAGCGATTGGATCAGTGCGTCTCCGACACAGTCTCAGCACAGTCCGAGGTCTTGCGTCGGCAAGCGGCCGTCGATGCGGTGCTCGGCGAGGTTGCGACGCTCGACAGCCGAGTCCGCGAGGTCCGCGATCGGCAGCAGCAACTCATCGCCGAACAAGAACGCTTGCAGCATCAACTCCGCGAGCAACGCGAAGACCGCAGTGCTCGACAATCGCAGCAAGCGGTCCTTGAAGACCTCGAACGCCGCCAAGAAGGCTTTGGCATCGGCGTGAAAGAAATCCTCAGCCGAGCACAATCGTCCGATTACGCACCGTGGAACAGCATCCTCGGCAGCGTCGCGGACCTGCTCGAAGCCGATCTCGACGAAGCCGCGATCCTCGAAGTCGCCCTCGGCTCACGAGCCCAACTCATCGTCGTCCGCGAACTCGCCCCGCTCATCGAATACCTCAACAGCGGAACCAGCCGGCTGTCGGGCCGGGTCGGCTTCGTGGAAGTAGGCAGTAAGCAGAAGGCAGAAAGCAGTGAAGGACAACCTTCACCACTGCCTTCTGCCTTCTGCCTTCTGCCTTCTGCCCCCGGTGTCATCAAACGCGCCGACCAACTCGCCAGCCTCAAGACCGCGCTGCCTGGATTGGCCGAAGCGCTGCTCGGCACGACCTGGGTTGTCGATACGCTTGACACCGCGCTGCGATTGGCAAACGGTGACGGCTGCGGCTGCCGGTTCGTGACGTTGCAAGGTGAACTGCTCGAAGACGACGGGACGTTGTTCGCCGGCACGGTTCGCAGTGAGACCGCACTGCTGACTCGGCGCAGCGAACTTCGTCGGTTGAAGAATGATCTGTTGCGACTCGACCGCACGATCGCCGACGGTGAACGACAATTGGCCGACGTCTCGCAATCGCTCAAAGGTGTCGAACGCATCATCGAGACTGCCACATCGGAGAAGCAGGAACTTGCCGATCGCCTCGCTCACGCCCGCTCGGACGTGACGGCTCAGCGGCAGGAAGTCGAACGCATCAGCCGCGATCGGGACACAATCCTTGCCGAAGCCGCGCGATTTGAATCGCTGGCCTCCGAACTGGTTCTGCAAATCGATCAGGCCCAGCGCGAGCGAGAATGGTTCGACGACAACCTCGCCAGCTTGCGTGATTCCTTCACCGCGCTCGAAGCCGAGGTCGCGGAACATGACGCTCGCCGAGCGACCCTCATGCAACAACAGGTCGAAGAACGACTGCTATTGGCGACACACGAAGAGCGGATGCAAGGCTTGCGATCGTCGGTCGTCCGCTTGCAAGAAGAGCAACGCCAGCGCGACGAACAATTCGACGAAGCCGAACGCCGCCTGCAAACCTCCGCCGAACAGATGCGACACCTCAACTTGCAGATGCTCAACACGAATGCCGAGTTGTGGGAGCTGCAACTCTTCGACGAGAAATTCGCCGCCGAAGTCGCCGCGATCCTCGCCGACAAGGACCAACTGCGAACTCAAAAGTCGTCGTTCGCCGAAGAGGAAGCCCGCTTGCGAGCCGCTCGCCGAGAATTGGCCGACCGCCTGCACGCCAACGAAATCGCCGCCCGTGATGCCCGTCATCAATTGCAGGTCTGCGCCGAACGGATCGAAGAGGAATACCAAATGACGCTCGACGAAGTCGTCGCGTCAGGAGCATCGGCCTTCGCAAAGTGGTCCGACGAACTCCGGCCGACAGCCGATGGCCGAGAGCCGATGGCCGATTTCAGTTCCCCCGAAGTATCACCGGCTGACAACGACACGAACACCGAAACGACCGAACGCACGCTCCAAGTCGCCGACGTCAGCTTCGCCGATGTCCGCCCCGAACTCGAAGAGCGAGTCAACCGCCTGCGCCGCAAACTCAAGATGATGGGAAGTGTCAACACGGACAGCTTGAAAGACCTCGATGAACTCGACGGTCGTTACCAGCACCTCAGCTCACAGTTGCAAGACCTCGAAGAGGCGAAGGCCACGCTCGAAGAAATCATCCGACAGATCAACGGCGAGAGTCAGCGAATGTTCCTCGAAACCTTCGAGGCAATCCGTCAGCAATTCCAACTGCTGTTCCGCAAGATGTTCGGCGGCGGCGAGGGAGACATCATTCTCGAAGATCACAACGACGTGCTCGACTGCGGCATCGACGTCGTTGCTCGGCCTCCCGGCAAAGAACTGCGGAGCATCTCGCTGTTGAGCGGCGGTGAGAAAACGATGACGGCCGTGGCCTTGTTGATGGCGATCTTCCGCAGCAAGCCCAGTCCGTTCTGCATCCTGGACGAAGTCGATGCCGCCTTGGATGAAGCCAACGTCGAGCGTTACAGCGGCGTCGTCCGCGAATTCAAGAACGCCACACAATTCATCATGATCACGCACAACAAACGCTCGATGCAGATCGGCGACATTCTCTACGGCGTGACGATGGAACAAAGCGGCGTGAGCAAACGGATGTCCGTCCGCTTCGAAGACGTCAGCGAAGACGGAAACGTCCGCATCTCGCCAGCTCCCGGATCGAATGCCGCGTGACGCGACGGGCAATCTGAGCCTTGAACATGCTGTCGATGAGCCGCACACTCAATCCACTTGGAGGTTGGGCACTCCTGCCCGACCCGGACGGGCACGAGTGCCCATCCTCCGGAGAATCTTGATGTCCCGTCGATTGTCACCGCTGATGGCTCGCCGCACCGCGCTCTCCGTGGGAGCGACCGGTTTGCTCGGCCTGACATTGCCGAAGCTGTTTGCGGCGGAAGAGGCGAACGCGAACAAATCGGCGATTCGCCAGCGCGCGGGGCGGGCGAAGTCAATAATTTTTCTCTATCAATTTGGTGGTCCTAGTCACGTCGACACGCTGGATATGAAGCCGGATGCACCCGATGGCATTCGCAGTTTGTTCGGGCAGATTGATTCCGCGATCGCCGGCGTCCGCATCTGCGAGCATCTGCGAGAGACGGCCAAGGTGCTCGATAAGGTCACGCTGGTTCGAACCGTGTTTCATTCGATGAAGAATCACAACTCGGCGGCATATCACGCTCTGACCGGACACGCTCCGCCGGTGGATGACATCCGGCTGAAGGATTCGATCGAGCTGTTCCCGGCTTACGGTTCGACCGTCGACAAGCTCGCTCCGAGCGCCGAGACGATGCCGACGTTCGTCTCGCTGCCGCATGTGATTCGCGACGGCTCGGTCACGCCGGGACAGCACGCCAGCTTCCTCGGCAAACGACACGACCCGCTGTTGATCACGTCCGATCCGAATGATGCGGGCTTCAAGTTGCCGGAGTTGAGCTTGCCGTCGAACCTCTCGGCCGATCGTCTGCAAAGCCGGCGCGAGATGCAGCGGATCATCGGCCAACAGACTCGGTTGCTGGAACATCCGGCCGCGCGCGGCTTCGACGAATACTACGACCGCGCGCTGGCGATGCTCTCATCGTCGCGAGTCCGCGATGCGTTCGATCTGTCGCGCGAGTCGGCGAAGACGCGCGAGGCTTACGGCCGGACGACCTACGGGCAGAGTTGTCTGCTCGCAACGCGGCTCGTCGAATCGGGCGTGAAGTTCGTCAACGTCTATTTCGATGAGAGCATCGGCGGGCAGAGCACGACCAACGGCGGCTGGGACACGCACGGCTTCAACGACACGCGAGCGTATCCGATTCTGAAAGCTCGGCACTTACCGATGACCGAGCACACGCTGCCGGTGCTGTTGAACGATCTCGAACAGCGCGGATTGCTCGACACGACGCTCGTCGTCTGGATGGGTGAATTCGGCCGGACTCCGAAGATCAACGCGAACATCAGCCGCGATCATTGGCCAAGCTGCTACACCGTGCTGCTGGCCGGCGGCGGCGTGAAGCGTGGCCACATTCACGGCCAGTCGGACAAGCACGGAGCGTATCCCGATCGCGACCCGGTGCCGCTCGGCGATCTCGCGGCGACGATGTTCGCCGCAATGGGCATCGACCCGGACACTGAACTCCGCGACAAACTGAACCGCCCGCTTCCAGCAGCAAACGGCCGACCGGTGTGGGGCGTGTTTGCGTAGTTCGACTGTCTGACTTGCGACGATGTAGTAATACGAAGTCCCAGAATTAGCCGCGCGGCGCTAGCCCCGGTTCGTGCCGCAAAA
>JAYVQJ010000353.1:0-8806 GCA_043777235.1 Planctomycetia bacterium | reverse complement strand
GGGCTGCGTCGAGCCGCAGCACTCCAGGTTGCATTACACGCCGTCCAACTTGTCGAGCAGCGATTGCGACAGCACGAACAGTTCGTTGACCGTATCGCTCGCGTCGGTAATCAGCGTGTTGACGCCTTCGTTCCCCGCGATGATGTCGGCTCCGCCTTGCCCGTTGATGCTGTCATCGCCGTCGCCACCGAGCAGCGTGTCATTGCCTGATCCGCCCAGCAACGAATCGTTGCCGTCGTTGCCGGTGATCACATCATTGCCCGCTCCGCCGTTGATGACGTCGTTGCCGTCGCCGCCGGCGAGTCCATCGTCGCCGTTGCCGCCGATGAGCACATCGTCGCCATCTCCGCCGTTGAGTTCATCGTTGCCGTCGCCACCGTCGAGCGTATCGTTGCCATCGCCGCCTCGGAGCTTGTCGTTCCCCGCGCCTCCGGTCAGAGAATCATCGCCGAATCCGCCATCGAGTGTGTCTTCACCGTTCCCGCCGTCGAGCGTGTCGAATCCCGTTCCTCCGTCGAGCGAATCATTGCCCGTGTATCCCACGAGATTGTCGTCACCGTCCTGGCCGCTGAGCGTGTCATTGCCCGCCTGACCTTGCAGCGTGTCGTTGCCGAGTCCTCCGAGGACCGAGTCGTTGCCGTTGCCGCCGATGAGGTTGTCATCCCCGTCGCCGCCATCGATCGTGTCGTTGCCATCTCCGCCGATGATCACATCGTCCCCGGTTCCCCCGCTCAGGCTGTCGTCGCCGGTCCCGCCATCGAGTGAATCGTTGCCGTCACCGCCATCCAGCGTGTCATTTCCCGCGCTGCCAACGAGCGAATCATTTCCCGCTTGGCCGTAGATCCCCAATCGGACGTTCCCCAAAGCCGAACCGGCAGCGCTAATCGTGTCGTTTCCATCGCCGCCATTGACCGTCAGCACAAATCCGATCGTCTTATCGAGCGACCCAATCGTGATGGAGTCATTCCCTCCATTGCCGTTGATGATGACATTCGGAATCGTGCTGGTATCGATGACCAACGTCGCGGCCCCTTGAGTCACCGTCAATTGCCCAGAAAAATTCTGGCCAACGCTTAACGTATCAGCCAACCCGGTCCCATTGACGACCGCCGTGTCGAAGCCCGACGAACTCGTTAAGGTGTCTTTGCCGCCTGTCAGTCCCGTCCACACGAGTTGATCATCCCCCGCTCCGCCGTCGATGGAATCATTTCCCGACTGCCCATCAATCGAGTCGTTCCCATCGCCGCCGTTGATCGTGTCGTTGCCGGCCCCGCCATAGACCGTGTCGTTGCCGCCGCCAGCGTCGATGGAATCGTTGCCCGCACCACCGTTGATGAGTTCGTCACTGCTCGACCCGATGATTGTGTCGTTTCCGAGGCCGCCAACCAAAATTGGATTTCCAATCACGCCGTCATCATTCTGAATCGTGATGTCACCATGCGTGACAGCCAGCACGATGTTCGTCGGATTCGACAGATTGACGCGCACGACCTCATCGAGTTCCGCTTGCGTATCCCCGAAAACCGGGACGGTTATCGTTTGCGTCGTAGTGCCGGGATTGAAGGTCAATACCCCGCTGACCGGCCCGTAGTCCGAATTCGCAGTCGCGGTGATGTCCTGCGTCGCAAAGTTCACGGTAATGGCTTGCAGACTTGGAGCCGATAGACTCACCGTCAGCACAACATTGGTTGTTCCGGCGTTGCCCTCAAGGATGGACGCGCTCGTGATTGACATCGTCGGACCCGGCACGCCACCGTCGTCATCCAGAAGCGTCACCTGCCCTTGTCCGTCACCGATGGTCGCGTTGGTCGGGTTGCTCAAATTGACGAAGAAGTTTTCCGTCGGCTCAGGAATGTTGTCCGGCCGCGAACGGACAGTGATGGTCAGGCTAGTTTGCCCCGGAGCGAACGTCAGTGTGCCCGTGGCCGAGTGATAATCGGAAGCCGATTTCGCCAAACCATCCGCCGTTGAATAGTTCACCGTCACTGGAACCGTGCTCGGCTTCGACAACGTCACCGTCAGAGTCGTTGTCGGCACGTTTCCAGATAACCCGGTGTTGAGCAGTGCGAAGACGTTGTCCGTTACTAAGCCACCGCCGACCAAATCCGTAAAGCCGTCGCCGTTGAGATCCACAGCGCTGATCGCACCGCCATCCTTGATGGGATTGTTCGGAAAGGAAATGTCTTGGCGTGGCTGAAACGTGCCGTCACCGTTTCCGAGATAGACCATCACTTGATTGGGGAAATTGGCGTTCCCCACCGCAATGTCCGGGATCTTGTCTTGGTTGAAGTCACCGCTTGTGAGGTGGTATTGGAAACCAATTTGCAATGGCAACGTGCTGGTTTGTGTGAAACTGCCGACACCATTGTTTTGCAGAAGCGACAACGTTCGATTACTGAGATTGGCCACCACCAGATCGAGGCTGCCGTTACCATCGATATCCAAAGCAGTGATCGATTCCGGCAGTTGTCCCACGGCAATCGTGCTTGCCACAGACAGCGTCCCATTGGAATTGTGCAAAATCTTCACTTGCCCTGACGCATTACACACAACGGCCACATCCACTTTCCCGTCGCCGTCGAAATCCCCGGCCACCAATGCTTGAGGGTTCGTATTCGCCCCCGTTGCCGTATCCACTCGCTGATTGAAATTCCCGCTTCCGTCGTTCAGGAAGACCGACACCGACTGCCCGACGGCGTTTGCGTCAATCAAGTCCAGGTGCCCATCCCCGTTCACATCGGCAGCGATAATTCCGCGAGGGAATGAGAACTGAGGCAGATTGAGCACAACTTGTGGCCGAAAAGTTCCATCGCCGTTACCCATTAACACTGAGATCGTCGCATCGTTGGCATTCGTCGCAGCGATATCGATCTTTCCATCACCGTTGAAATCACCGGATGTAATTCCCAGTGAGAACTGACCGATCGCGAAACTGCCTCCAGCGACAAACCCGCCACTCCCGTTATTCAACATGATTCGTACTGTCTGAGCTCGCGTCACCAACGCAACATCCGGCCGTCCATCCCCGTTGAAATCATTGACCGTCACATCGTCGACTGCATTGGCCGCTCCCCCTCCCGTACCGACTGTGTAGTTTTGGACGGGATTGAATAACGGCGGCGGAGTTCCCTCAGTCAACGAGGCATCGCTGATCGAGATTGTTGGAGGAATGACAATTGTCGTCGGATTCTCTTGCACGAGGTCGTTGCCATCACCACCGTCAACCGAATCGCCGCCGCCGCCGCCGCCGATGACCGTGTCGTTGCCGGCTTGACCAAGAACGGTGTCGCTGCCATCGACTCCGTTCATGGCGTCGTTGCCGGCACCACCAAGAAGTGAGTCATTTCCTGCGTCACCCGAAATTGTGTCGTTGCCGGCATCTCCGCTGATGGTGTCATCACCATCGCCGCCGTTTATCGAATCGGTTCCATCGCCACCGAGGAGACTGTCGTTGCCGGCTTCTCCGTTGACGGTGTCGTTCCCGGCTTGTGCGCTAATCGAATCGTTGCCATTCCCACCGAAGATCGAATCGTTGTCGGCACCGCCAAGAATCGAATCGTTGCCGTCATTGCCGAGGATCGTATCGTTGCCGCCGTCGCCGTTGAGCGAATCGTTGCCGAGGCCGCCGTCGATGTTGTCGGCTCCGTTGCCGCCGTAGACGCTGTCGTTGTCATCGCCGCCGTTGAGTGAGTCGGCTCCGTCACCACCGTCGAGCGAATCATTCCCCGCATTGCCGAAGACGGTGTCAGCTCCGTTGCCGCCAGCCAAGCTGTCGTTGCCGAGATTCCCGGTCAGCGAGTCGGCTCCGTCGTTGCCGTTGAGCGTGTCGTTCGCGCTGCCGCCGTTGATCGTGTCGGCTCCGTTGCCGCCGGACAGCGACACGCCGATATCCGAACTCGTCGCGTCGATCAGATCGTTGCCGTCTCCGGCACTCACCGTCAGGATCAGCGACGAACTAAAGCCGTTCGCGAGCGTGACTCCATTCACCGCGATGCGATTCGTCGTGTCGCTGCCAAAGATGTCGATCCGGGCGAGCGCCGCCGGAGCGATCGTCGGTTGGCTGACGAGCGTGGTTTGTGCTCCGCCATTCGTGCCGACTTGAATCTGAATGAACCCGCCGCTGACCCCCACCGAGATGTCATCCGCGCTGTCGCAGACGATCGTTAAGTCTTTGAGTGCGGGATTGAACGCATCCGTCAGCAGCAGCGCGGAGACTGTCGGCAGACAGCGCTCTTCGAGACGCTCGGCCTGGTGATTCGAGTGCGAACCGGGGCGACGTCGTGAAGCGAAAGCCATCCGTTGGCGCAGTTTCTCCGTCCAAAATGAAAAACGCATGGCAACACTCCTTCGGGAAATTGAGACACGCCGGACCCGGTCGTGAGTCTTCCAAATTCGTCCCCTGCGATCTCTCGCAGGCGGTCGGGACGAATCCGACACGACCCCGGCTGCATAAAGCGGTTTGAAGACACGTTCGGTCGAATCTGAAATCTGAGATTTCAAATCTCAAATCGCAGATCCCTTGCCTCGCGAACAACAGTTGCGGTCCAACCTGTCGCGAGTGCCTTTCACGGATCGACCGGCTCGGCCTGCAAACTGGCGATTTCAGGATCGCCAAGCAGCACTATCACAAACGTCGCGGCAGACATGCCCAACTTCCGCGACGCATGGATCAAACACGAAACAGCGGTCCTGCGCGGAAGACGGGTCGCTCTTGACGCAGCGGTCGAATGCGGGACGACGGTCGCTCGCAACGGATCAATCGCTCGCAAGGTGCCGACGATACCGGTTATGCGGACGCCGTCGCCGCAGCCCCAAAGTAGCCTTCATCGCTCCGCGTGAAGTCAGCCGAACTGCGAACGAGAGAATTCCCAGGGCAAACGGTCGTTGGGCACTCGGCGTTCTTCACGCGGAGCGATGAAGGCTACTTTGAGCCACGCAACTCGGCGATCATGTCGCGCGTCGCTGCGGCGACAGCCTCTTCCCAGCGATCGGGGCCGAACTGGCTGCGATACGGTTCGCGCGTGTGAGCGAAGTTGATCGCTCGCGAACTGTTGATGAGTGCTCCGAGACCATCCATGTGGAACCCGGCCATCACATCCGCCGCGCTGCCCCCCTGAGCACCGTAGCCCGGCACCAACAGCGGAACATGCGGCATCGCCTTCCGCAACTCGGCCAGTTCTTGAGGATAGGTTGCTCCGACAACTGCTCCTACGCAGCCGAACTCGTCACCCACGACACCCGATCGGCAGAGTGTCGCGAGCGACAACTCTTCAACGATCTGTGCGACATGTTGATAGACCTTCGTGCCGTCGGTCACGCGATCCTGCAACGTGGCCGCTCCGGGATTGCTCGTGCGAACGAGGACATACAGCCCGGCTCCCCGTTCAGCCGCGACTTTCACGAACGGTTCGAGCGTGTCCCTGCCGAGATACGGATTCACGGTCAACGCATCCGCCGCCCAGGCAGCCGCGTTCGGGTCGGCTCCGGCCAGATACCCACGAGCGTATGCCTCGGCCGTCGAACCGATGTCGCCGCGCTTCGCATCGCAGATCACAATCAAGCCGGCTCGCCGAGCGTGCCGCATGACATTCCCCAGCGCGACACAACCATCGGAACCGAGTTCCTCGAAGAACGCCGCCTGCGGCTTCACCGCCGGCACCAGCGGCGCGACGACGTCGATGATCCGGCAACAGAACTCTTCAAACGCCGTCGCTTGAATCGCTCGGTCGGAGGTCGCTCGCAGTTTCGCGGCGGCAATGACGTTCGGCGGAAGCTGATCGAATCGCGGATCGAGTCCGACTAAAGCTGCGGTCTTCGTCCGCCGCACGGCCTCATGCAGTCGTTCAATGTAGTGCGTCATCGTTGCCAACTTTTGGAGTGCGGCGATTCATCGCCGCTTTGTTTGTTTTCTGGTGATTCACGAGGGTTGAAGATTTGCGATTCGTCCGGAGGCAAGATTCCTTGATCCACGAAATTCGAACACCGTGTGTCAAGTTTTATGAGCCGGCACGCGCTAGCGTCCGGGTCGGAATGTCTACGGACTCTCGAACCGGACGCTAGCGCGTTCCGGCTGATTTGGTCTGAGATAAAACCTCGCTAGAGGTTGAACGAAATCAAAGGAAAAAGCAGGGAAAGCGGCGATGAATCGCCGCACTCCAAATCGCCTATCGCGGCAATTCCGCCCATCGAGTGCCATCTTCGTCGTCTGGAATCACACGTTCGACACGCAGCATCGCGTCGTCGCCCTCGGTGTCGAGCACGTGCAGCACGCTGCCGCCAACTCGGAGCGAATCGCCGACCCCCAACCAAACTTCAACGACGGGGGATTCACCGATCGGCGAATTAGAGAACGGATCGTTGTTCGGCATGAGTCACCTCCTTGTTGGCGTTCATTTCCTGGCAGTTCTTTGCGAGAGAATTCGCAGCAGTCGCCTTCGATGCGGAGAAGGAGGGGACTATAGTTCCGCCGCTCAATGACGAGCAAACAATCTCTCGTTTCGGATTCGACTTCGCACGATGCCGCCACTTCGCTTGCTGCCGTTGTTCAAACAGCGCCCCTGGGGCGGGAAGCGGTTGGCTCAGAAATGGCGCAAGCCAGACCCAAACGCAACTGGCTGGGCAGAGAGTTGGGAAGTCGTCGATCTCGGCGATGATCAAAGCCGAGTCCTCGGTGGACCGTTCGACGGCCGCCTGCTGCACGATCTCGTCCGTGAACATCCCGACGAGTTGCTCGGCCGGCACGCGGCCTGCGGCCAATTTCCGTTGCTGTTCAAGTTGCTCGACGCTGCCGAGACACTGTCCGTTCAAGTCCACCCGAATGATGCTCAAGCCGCGATGATCGCTCCGGGGCAACGTGGAAAATCGGAGGCGTGGGTGATTCTGTTGGCCGAACCGGACAGCCGCATGTGCATTGGATTGAATCCAGACGTTGATCGAATCACGCTCGAACGACACCTTGTCGCCGGCATGGTCGAGCAATGCTTGCATTCGATTTCCGTGCGAGCGGGCGACGTGATCTCGGTTCCGGCGGGAACGGTTCACGCAATCGGAGCCGGGATCGCACTGGCAGAAATTCAGCAACCCAGCGACCTGACTCTGCGATTGTTCGATTGGAACCGGCGCGATGCTCAAGGCCACGCGCGCCCGCTGCACATCGAAGATGCGTTGCAGTGCATCGACTTCGCGCACGGGCCAGTCTCACCGCATCTCCCGCGTGACGTTGCCTCAAGCGACCATCGGTGCGAAGAGTTGATCGCGAACGAACATTTCGTGTGGCGGCGTCACACATCGAACGGTCAGAGATTCCATTTGCCGAACGAAGACCGTTGCCGCATCGTGTCGCTCATCGCCGGGCAGGCCGACTTGGCATCGGCATCGTGTCGGGAGTCACTGAACCCCGGTGACTCATTGTTGATCCCGGCCAATTGCGATCGCATCGAAATCGAGGCAGCGGCCGGAAGTGTGCTCCTTGAAGCGTTACCCGCCTGAGTCGGAAACCGAAGCGAACTGCCGAATCATTGGCATCGACAAATTTCGCGAATCTTCGATGAAAACCGAAGATTCCTCTTCTCAGATACCGAACTTATCGGTACTTTGCCGACCCTTTTCGCGGAGCGTGTTGGCCGAGGTCACTGGTTTGACTCCGAATTCAACACCGCGAAACCTACCCGAGTTGCTCACCTAAGATTGCCTCAGGCGTATTGACGAGAAGCTGATCATGGTTACGGTGATTTTCTTACCAATCAATCAGTTTGAGATGCTCCTGAGCTAGCGTCTCATCTCGCCACTCGAATTGCCCCTTCTTGGTTTCTTCGCAGAGTCTCCTGGGCCACAGAGTTGGCCAAGTCGAGACCACAGTTCCCGGCGACTTGCGAGATTGGTTTCGCGAAGCTCGCCAAGTTCCCAACAACGTCAAAATGTTTCCGAGTCAAGAAGCCAAGAGGGCTTCGCGATTCATTGTGTGTTCACTCAATGTAGTCCGGTCACTCCATGACCGGAATTCGGGTCACGGAGTGCCCCGTCTACTTTTCACTCCAGTCTGAAAGGCTCCCAACCCCAGGGTGACGTTCCATGTCCGACCTCGCGAAAGTCAGAAATCTCGGTATCTCGGCCCACATCGACTCCGGCAAGACCACCTTGTCCGAACGAATCCTGTTTTACTCGGGCCGTATTCACGCGATGCACGAGGTCAAAGGCCGTGACGGTGGGGCCACGATGGATCACATGGACCTGGAACGCGAGAAGGGGATCACCATCACCGCCGCCGCGACGCAGGTGCAATGGGGTGAATACACGGTCAACCTGATTGACACCCCAGGTCACGTCGATTTCACCGTCGAAGTCGAACGCTCACTGCGAGTGCTCGACGGAGCCGTGCTGGTGCTGTGTGCCGTCGGCGGCGTGCAGAGCCAATCGCTGACCGTCGATCGTCAGATGAAGCGGTATCGCATTCCGCGCATCGCGTTCATCAACAAGATGGACCGTGTCGGAGCCAATCCGTTCAAGGTGACTCAGCAGGTCAAAGAAAAGCTGCATGTCATCCCCGTGCCCATTCAGCTTCCGATGGGAGCCGAGTCTGACTTCGCGGGCGTGATCGATCTCGTCACCATGCAGGCGGTGTACTTTGACGGCGAAGATGGCGAAATCGTCCGCCGTGAAGCGATCCCGGAAGGTTATGTCGAACAAGCTTCGACCGCGCGACAAGAGATGCTCGAAACGTTGTCGCTCTTCGACGACAAGCTGATGGAAGCGCTGCTCGAAGAGCGCGAACTTCCCGTCGATCAAATTCGGGCGCTGATTCGTGTGG
>JAYVQJ010000352.1:0-2280 GCA_043777235.1 Planctomycetia bacterium | reverse complement strand
TGATGTTTTCATTTTGCCATTTGCAATCGCTGATACGGATCGCAGAAATTAGCCGCGTGGCGCTAGCCCCGGTTACACGGCATGAACCGGGGCTAGCGCCGCGCGGCTAATTTTCGGAATGCGGATGACATCTCCATGAGCCTTTCTCCGTCCCAACTTGGCAGCAAGACTTCGACCAGTTGGTTGAGCCGTATGCGGCAGCGCGATCCGCAAGCGTGGCGGCGACTGACTGAGTTGTATGGACCATTGGTCTATCATTGGAGCCGCCGTCATGGCCTGTCGGCCGAGGACGCCAGTGATCTGACTCAGGAGGTTTTCTCGGCCGTGGCCGGCGCGATCGAGCGATTCTTGCACTCGCCGGAACACGGCACGTTTCGCGGTTGGTTGTGGACGATCGCTCGCAACAAGCTGCGCGATCACTTTCGGCGCGAGACCGACCGCGAAGCAGCGGATGGCGGGACCGCGGCCTTTCAACGGCTGGCGATGATCCCTGACATCTGGTCCGACGAATCGCACGACGTCTCCGATCGCGTCGAATTGCAACAGCTCTTTCGTCGTGCCCTCGACCGAGTCCGATCCGAATTTGAAGACCGCACTTGGCGAGCCTTCTGGCTGAGCACCGTCGAACTGCGCGACACCGCCGACATTGCCGTGGAACTCGGCCTCTCGACGAATTCCGTCCGCCAAGCCAAGTCGCGCGTGCTGCGTCGGCTGCGGCGCGAGCTGGGGGATTCCACGGAAACCGACATCGGCTGACGTGGGCCGACGCGGCTCGCGTCGGCGTGGCTCGTATCGGAGCGGACGTTGGCAACGTCCGGCCACACAAAAAGTCGTGTCGCGCGGTTCCGTTGATATCCTGTGACACACATCTCGTCACACTTCTCAGGTGATTTCATGTCGAACCCAACTTGTTTCGATCCCGGCACGCTCAAGGATTATCTGCTCGGCAAACTTTCCGATGAGCAGAGCGACGCCGTCGCCGTGCATCTGGAAGCCTGCCTGAATTGCGAGGCGACGATCTCTCAGCTCGATCGAGCGTCCGACACGCTGACGAACGGCCTGCGATTGCCGGCGGTCGCAGCCGATCCCACCAGCGATGCCGGTTTGCAACAGGCGTTGGACAAAGTGCAATCGTTCGAGCCTGCCACGCACCGCGAGACTTCCGAAGTTGTCGCCGAGCGTTCGACGGTGCTGCGCGATTATCGGCTACTCGAACCGCTTGGCTCCGGCGGCATGGGGACGGTTTACAAGGCCGTTCACACGCGGCTGGATCGGCTGGTGGCTGTGAAGTTGCTTCCGGCCCGGCGGCTCGGCGACGAGCAAGCGGTCGCGCGGTTTCAGCGCGAGATGCGCGTCATTGGCCAACTCAGTCACCCTGCGATCGTGCAAGCAACCGATGCCGGCGAGGTCGATGGCACGCACTTCCTCGTCATGGAGTACGTTGAAGGCTGCGATCTCAATGCCATTGCGAAAGCGTGCGGCCCGCTCACGATCGCCGACGCCTGCGAGATGACTCGGCAAGCGGCGCTGGGACTTGAGTACGCGCATCAGCAAGGGATTGTGCATCGCGATATCAAGCCATCGAACTTGATGCTGTCGAGGGGTGAGGGACGAGGGCTGAGGGGCGAGGGAGAACCGCAAGGCATTGATGTGACCTCGTTGTCTTCCCGCTCGCCCCTCGCCACTCAACCCTCGCCACTCCTTAAAATCCTCGACCTCGGCCTCGCGCTGCTGAGTGGTGAGCAGGCACCCGTCGATGAACTGACCACGGTCGGCCAACTGATGGGGACACTGGATTACATGGCCCCGGAACAGTTGGAGGACAGCCACCTCGTCGGCCCGCGAGCGGACATCTACGCGCTCGCCGCAACGCTTTATCGTTTGCTGACGGGAGCCGCTCCGTTCGCGAAAGAGGACCGCAAGACGCCGCTCCAAAAACTGCGAGCGCTGGCGACTCAGACTGTCCCGCCGATTCGCGAACGCCGAGCCGATTTGCCGGAAGAGCTCGCGGCGATCATCGACCGGGCATTGCAACGTGATCCCGCCGAACGGTTCGCATCGATGAGCGAATTCGCCGACCAACTCGCCCCGTGGTGCGCGGGGCATGACCTTGCGAAG
This sequence comes from Planctomycetia bacterium, assembly GCA_043777235.1. GTDB lineage: Bacteria > Planctomycetota > Planctomycetia > Planctomycetales > Planctomycetaceae > SXKJ01. The sequence goes on along the minus strand of JAYVQJ010000352.1, from coordinate 162 downwards.
CTCGCGCGTGCTGCGAGTCACTTTTCCTGTGCTCGGCGCGGGTCTCCTGACCCCGCCGCTTGGCTGGACCGCAGGTCTCCCAGCGTGTTCAACCGATCTGCGGCAGCCGAGCCGCGTTCGGGAGACCTTCGGTCGGTCCCAGCGGCGGGGTCAGGAGACCCG
>JAYVQJ010000351.1:0-2282 GCA_043777235.1 Planctomycetia bacterium | reverse complement strand
GAGTTGGGTCGTTAGGTGTGGCCTGCTGAATCGCTGCGTTCGGGATACACCATGAGAGCGGCCGTGAGTACGACACCTGTGGTTGGGAACTCGGTCCTACAGGAACTCAGAGAGTCCGCGCCGTTCCAACTCCGCGAGCAACTGTCGCAATGAGTTCTCGTCGCGTTTGTCAGCGACCAGCGTTGCGTCTGGCGTCTGCACGATGATGAGATCGCTCACGCCATACGTTGCGATGAGATGCTTGTCCGAGGATCGCACGATGCAGCCGGTTGAGTTCAGCCCGCAGAAGCGGCCAGAGACCGTGTTCCCGTCCACGTCCGTCGACAACAAACGGGCGAGCGCCTGCCAACTGCCGACGTCGTCCCAGTCGAATGCTGCCGGAACAACAGCCACAGAGTTTGCTCGTTCCAACACGGCGTAGTCGATGGAGATCGACGGCATCTGTGGAAACTCGGCTGCCAGTGCCTCGTTCCATCTCTCCGTTCCGATCGCCGCTTGCAGTCGCTTGAGTCGCATTCCGATTTCCGGTTGATGCTGCTCAAGCTGTTCGAGGATCGTCGCGGCTTTCCAGACAAACAGACCACAGTTCCAGAAGAATTCTTTTGTCGCCATGTATTGCTCGGCCGTCGCCAAGTCCGGCTTCTCGCGAAACGCGGCGACTCGATATGCGCCCGGTTGACCAGGCCAATCGGTGCCACGTTGGATGTAACCAAATCCGGTGGCCGGATAGGTCGGTGAGGCTCCAAACAACACAAGCGATTCGGGCGATTGCAGCACGACGGCCACCGCTTGCTCAACCGTCTTTTGAAATTGCTCGGCCGTGCGAATCACATGATCGGCCGGCATAATGAGCATCACCGCATCGGGGTCCGTCGCCAACAATTGGATCGCTGCTAGCCCGATGCACGGAGCTGTGTTGCGACCGCAAGGTTCCAACAGGACATGCTCAGGATTCAATTCCGGAATCTGTCGCACGGTCTCCGCCGCGTAAGCCTCGCCGGTCACGATCCATGTTTGCTCCGTTGGAATGAACGTGCGGCACCGCGAGATGGTCTTTTGCAACAACGTGTGGTCGCTACCAAATCGCAAGAACTGCTTAGGCAACGCTCGTCGGCTCTGCGGCCAGAACCGCGTCCCACTTCCTCCCGCCAGAATGACCGCGTGCAACATGACGAATTCGCTTCCTCGTAGACCGGTCGCTCCGTGACCGGAACCTTCGAGTCACGGAGTGACTCGGCTACTTAGGCCACATCGCGGCGAAGATTGCTCCACTGATCGCCGCGAAGGCGATCGATTCGATGACGTGTCCCACAATGCGGCACTTAAACCAAATCGCGTGCGGAACAATCGCCGCCAAGAACGTCATCAAACCGGCTGTTGAGATGAATCGGAACACTTCCATGAAGTCGTCGCCAGGCTTCTTGGCTAACGTTGCGAGGTACGCCAGACAAAAATTGCACACGAGGAAATACAGGAACGTCAGACCGAGGTTCTTCCCCATGTTGGCTGGACGGAAGACTGTCAGGACGCCGCAAGGACCGGCTTTCATCTTCGCTTGGAATGCTTCGCTCTTCATTTCTTCAGGACAGCCACAGCCCGGAAACGTGTAGCTTCCGAGCGGAATTTCGCATTTCCTTGCCGCCTCCATGAACTCATCTTCTTTGACGAGCTTGCCCCAATCTTTCTTATGAAGCTGCAAGATCATCCATGACAGAAAACTGGTGAAGAACAACGCCACCGTGGCCGCGACGATTGGAACGAGCAGATTGGTCAGCATGACGTCACTCTCTCTACGAATTCTGGATTTGTGATTGCGATGCACACATCGGTTTCGGACGGGATGTGAGGACCGAGAAATAAGGATTGCAGAGTAAGGATTGCAGAATGCAAAAGTAGCGGCACTCCGTTTTGCTCGTCCTTCATCCTTCTGCACTCCTTATTCTGCAATCCTTGTTTCTACTGCCCTACAGTCGCGGAGTCCCTGGCTTAATCGGGGCGGCCCAGCCGTTGGCACCCTTCACCTTCACCTTGCGACGATAAACCTTGTCGCCGCAGCAAGCGTAAATCGTGTCAAAGTCCGCTCCGCCGAACGTCAGGTTCGCGAGTTTACCGTTCGGAGTCGGAATGATGCAGTTGACTCGACCCGGCTGGTCGCAGACTTGCAGTCCCATGCGAGTCGCCGCCCACAAGCGGCCGTCGCGGTCGGTGCGGAGTCCATCGACACCGCTGTCCTCGTCGACGTCGCGAACGTGCAGATGAAAATACTTTTGCTTGTGAGCCAA